>DASVFI010000027.1:0-4763 GCA_036380115.1 Nitrososphaeraceae archaeon
AGATAGAACAGACTAAAATCTTAAATTTATAATTGATGTTATATATTTTACATAAAGGCTGACACAAAAAAGATATTGGTTATGGATTGAGAATGAAATATTTTATACTAAATACAGAGTTTACAAAAATATAAAAAAAAATATCACAATAATTAAAGTTATTAGCTACACTTCTATCTTATAACTATGAGTAATCAAACCGAAAGAGAAGAAATGAGGGAGGAGACTCATCATCTAGAGGATGATAAACAGGAGGAGGAAGATGATAAACTGGAAGAAGAGCAATATGAAGAGGAATAACCCGTCAATGTTTAACTAAAACCTAGTCCGGCTAAGGCAATAGAGATTTCTTGTAGGGTTTTACATGCGTCTCTTTTCACTCATTTCACCTACCTGCACTTTCAATTTCCTGCTTAGGTACTACTATTTAGAATGTTTTCCTTTAAAAAGTACTTGATTTATTACAAAAACATTCATTAGATAACAGTTTTCGACATCAAAATTGTTGAAAAAATCAACACTCTCTTATTCTACCTTCTATTGTCATAATGCACCAACATTCAATCAAGAAATCTGCTTGAGCATTATGTTAGTGGGTGTTAAGCTAGGCAATTCTAACACCCCACTTTTCAAAACAGCTACATGTTGTCAATCATAATCATTGGTTTTAGATGTAGCATCTCTCTACTTGCTATGATTGTAATTAAAAATATATTACCTTCAATTATACAATTAATATATCAAATATTAATAAAATATGACTATTAAAAAGACACTGTTACATATGCTTATATACATTAGTAACGTATATATATGCATGTCAACAAGAAAAGAAGTAAAAATAAACGAAAATACATCTGTGAATAAACCAGATTTTAATGAAAAATATACAACTAAATTTAATAAAGACTATAATTTCAATGAAAGAATAAACAATACCTTAAATCAACAACAAGATGCAATAAACAAGACACTAGACAACACCTTACATAATGTTAAAAGAACTACTGATGAAGCTAGAAGAGAAATTCCACAATATACACAACGTATTGCTGAATATCAAGAAAAAACTATTCAAACTATGAAAGCTATTGCTTCTGACTTTATTGAAGCAGAAAAGCAAGTAGTAGACTCTTTTCAATCACATCGAGACAGAAATAGTAGTGGTAGTATAAACTTCAATGGATTATGGGACTTGTATAATCCACAACGAATTGCTGAAAATCACGCAGTAATTGTAAATAATTTTACAAGTTATCTGTTAACTACCAACAATCTAATAAACAATGCTCTAGCATCTAATATGAGAGTATGCAATGCAGCACTTGAACAAACACGAGATAATGTGAAGACTTTCGCAAAGACAAATACCAATTACATAAAATCAACAGTAGAACAAGAATCAGTTAATGGTTACAATAAAGAGGTAAATATTAGCACTCCTTAACAACCATCTTTATTACAGGCTACAAAAGCTGTTGCCATATCCTTACTACGCCTACAATAATGACTGATTTAAACCAATCTACGGTAGAAAACCAAAAAAAAAGAATCCTTATAGTCGAACCAGAATTAACAGGAGATTATAGTGGTTCATCAATTGGATATTTTTTCTAATACGATGAAAATAAATCTTAAATAATAATCCTTGTGATGATTTATTGGACTCTTGTTTTAGAACCGCTATCGGTATTACTCCCGACGGGCCCGTAGTTTTCTAGGGTTCACCGACGAATATGATAGTCAGTATGATAGTCTTTTAAGAATATGATAAATTTAAAAAAAGTGATACTATAAAAATTTTGATAAAAGACTTGATATAAAAATAAAATTAAGAAATTAATTTAGTTTATTTGATTCATGATTTGAGTTATTAAAACTTAAACCCTCCCTGTGGTGAACATTCAAAGTCGTCTAAAGAGTCACCGAATGTACATTTTATTACATATGTTGCAGGACCAATAGTAAAAGTGACACCTGCGCCTGAAAATACAGTATCTATAGCACCGTTAAGAACTGATTTTATCTTTTCGCTGACTTGTTCCTTAGTTGCAAAGGGGTTTTCGGTTTGGGTTCCAGTTCCATTAGAAGTGGTATCTTGCACCTTCACATACCCACTTGTTGGTGATTTAATAAAATCATTAGCTATACCTGATACTACTAAATCTCTTGCTTTATCATAATCAAATTGCTTTCCTTTAAGAGTATAGGTAGTATTAAAACCATTAATATAACTTGTACCATCTGTAACAATTAAGCCACTAGTTGCATCCTTTGTGATATCTACCCAATACGAGGGTTGTTGAGGGCTTTCTGTTTGAGCATTTGCATTTAATATTGAGAAACTAATCATTGAAGTCGATACTGTTAATACAATAGCAATAAAACTTGATATTTTTGTTGTCATAAATCTCAGTATCTGATAACAAATACTTTCTATTTGTCTACTTTGGTAGAATCTAAAACTATTTTATCATTATAAATATTTGTCCTGACTTTTATAATGTTATCTATGAAGTATTAGGATACTATGTCCTCAACCTTGGTAATATTACTATCTTTTAACTTTTGATTAGTATTCATAAAAGTAATACTTAAATTCAACGGAAACTCTGTTGTTATGTGACTCAACATCGTCCAACTGGAATTACTATAGTCTCCATTCTTATGATAATTGGAGGATTAATACTCTTATTTACAGGAATTACTCCTTTATTTATAGGCTCTTTAATTAGCATAGATTCTGATTCTTCAACTAGTGAACTAGGACTTCTTATTACGATAGGTGGCTTAGTATTAGTAGGACTAGGAATAGCAAGTATAATTGTTTCATGGGGCCTTTTAAAGGGAAAAAGTTGGGCTCGTACAATTACACTCATAATAAGTATAATTGCAATAATATTTGCTATTGTTTCTCTTGTAAGTAATGGTGACTTAATACATATTATCCCAGTAATAATATATGGTATAATAATTTACTATATGTTTACAGACAAAGTAAAATTATTTTTTGGTAAGGTTAAAGAGCCAACTACCTAATTTTTTTTTAAAAAACAATTAATTATGAAAATAAAAGCTAAATATTAGTTGGTTGCATCTACAATAGACTCTTATTTCTACATCGCTATAGGTATTACTCCAACTAGTCTTTAATTTTTATTAACTTCTTTATTTCTAATATTTCAAAACATAGGTTGTTCCACAATTAATAAATTTTATTATCATTGGATAAAATAATAATAATAAATTGGGATTAGGAAAAAGGAGGAAATGATAATACTAGTATTATCTATAAATGAAGAGAAGAGAAAAGTTATTACAACAATACTACTATTACCAATCAGGTACCTCTACTGAAAAACATTGGAATAGAAATAAAATAAATTATAATCTACTAGATTAAGAGTAATAATCATTATCATATTATGGCTTTGTAAACTCTACGATTGGTATCTCTTGAATCAAGAACTGTAAAGTTTCGGTTGACAGATTATTTATTCTATAAATTGCTGACAATCACATTTAGTACATTTATTGTCACCTTGAAAGAACAAGTGGTTTCTATTTAGGTGACTACATCTTTTGCAAATTGCATATTCAATACTCATTTCAGTCCTTTATTTTTATCATCAATAAAAAGCTAATCTTTGACACCAAAAAAATCGACAATTTTTTATTCTACTTTCACGTATTATATCTACCACAAACTGTATTTGTGGACTTAATCTTCATGGGGTGGGTGTTATAAAGCATACAAATCTAACACCCACAAATCAACAATCTTTTATTGTACTTGTTTTTAATGACATTTGCTACAAGACTAATATCCATTCAGTCTGGTTCAAGGATGTTATTGTAGCCTCTAAGACCTAAAAATCAATAGTCTTTTATTCTACCTTTTCCTATTACAATATACCTAAAACAATCAACTTTGAACAAGTCATCTTCTGTTGGGTGTTATGCGGCAAATCTAACACCCATTATTCAATAGTCTTTTATTCTACCATTTTCTATTCTTAACAAACAGTTTGGTATCTGTTGACGTTGTATTCATTCTTGGGTGTTAGAGATTTCGTATCCCTTTAACACCCTACTTTTTAAAAAACTACCCCAAAATTTCTTTTTTATTGATTAAATAAATATCAATAACTTTTTAGATTTTAATTTTATAACTCCAAATACGTTACCAAAAAACTAAATATAAGGTAGTAGAATCTAAATAGAGCCTTAAGAATTATTAGCTTTACTCAAAAAGGAAAAAAGATATGGAAACTATTGCTAATGCTAAAACATAATAATATGAAAAAAAATTGCAATTATAAATTATTATAACTTTGAATGTAGTGGAATATTGAATCCAAACTCAGCTCCATTTCCATTATTATTATTCTTTCCCCATATCTTTCCACCATGAGCTTCCACAATATTTTTTGCAATGTATAAACCAAGACCAGTTCCTCCAAATTCAGATTTTGTTGTAAATTTCTCAAATAGCCGTGGCAATACCTCTTTATCTATTCCTTTTCCATTATCTTTTATTTTTACAGTTACAGATTCTTTTTTGTCATGATTATTATCCTTATCCTTAACTTTTTCTAAAGCTATTTCTATCTTGCCATCATTAGACGGAATAAACTTCAATGCATTCTTTACCAAATTACTAATTACTTGATAGATTCTTTCTTTATCAGCAAATACCATTATTGGTTCTTTTGTTGGTTGAAAAATAAACATGACATTTTGATTTGTACTATTATCATCAT
>DASVFI010000028.1:0-23734 GCA_036380115.1 Nitrososphaeraceae archaeon
AAGAGCTGTTTTTATAACTCTATTAACTAGCTTATTTATTGTTGAATTATGACTTTTGATAGTTTATCTGAGTATATTGATACTCTTGAATCTATAGGCAAATTACATCGTATAAAAGCTGAGGTAGATCCTAATCTTGAAATAGCGGAGGTTATGAGACGTATGATGTATTCAGGAAATTCTCCTGCGCTACTTTTTGAAAATGTAAAAGGATATGATATGCCAATCTTAGGTAATGCATTTGGTACAATGGATTTATTAAAAATTGCTCTTAATATGTCAGATTTTAAAGAAATCGGTAAAAGAGTGACAGACTTGACAAAATTGAAAATACCTTCTAATCTTTTTGATAAATTAAAAGTTCTTCCTAAATTATCGGAAATAGGAGCTTATGCTCCAAAGTATGTTGAAGCTGGTCCAGTAACAGAAACGATTGAAACTGAAAAGGCTAATCTTAATTCACTACCAATTCTAAAATCATTTCCCAATGACGCTGCAAAATTTATTACCTTCGGATTGACTATTACTAAACATCCAGAAACTGGAATTAGAAATATTGGTGTTTATAGAATTCAAATAGTCAATGAAAAAAAAGCAATAATGCATTGGCAGACACATAAAAGAGGAGCTCAACACTATGAAATACTGAAGGAACACAATAAAACTATTGAAACAGCAATAGTAATTGGAATTGACCCAGCAACTATTTTTAGTGGGATAGCTCCGGTCCCTGAAGGAATGGATAAATTTTTCTTTTCTGGCATAGTTAGAAAAAAGGGACTAAAATTAGTAAAATGCAAAACAGTTAATTTAGACGTACCTGCAAATTCAGAGATTGTCTTAGAAGGATATGTTGATCCTAATGAAATGAGAATAGAAGGACCATTTGGGGATCATACTGGTTTTTACACTCCTCCTGAACCTTATCCTACATTCAATTTAACAGGTATAATGAGAAGAAAAAATCCCATTTATCTAGCCACAGTTGTTGGAAAACCAATTTTGGAAGACGCTTATATAGGTAAAGTTATTGAACAATCATTTCTTCCTCTTATTCAAATGTTTCAACCTGAGGTCGTTGATTTTTCTATGCCTGCTTCAGGTTGGTTTCAAGGCATGGCTATAATATCTATAAAAAAAAGATATCCTGGACAGGCAAAAAAAGTAATGATGGGATTATGGGGGATGGGACAATTATCGCTTACGAAAATTTTTGTTGTAGTTGACTATGATATTAATGTACATGATATACATGAAGTCATTTGGGCAATTACTACAAAGTCTGATCCTAAAAGAGATATAATTATAATTGATAATACTCCGACGGATACTCTGGATCCTGCATCTCCAATTTTAAATCTTGGTTCAAAAATGGGAATAGATGCAACTACTAAAACTAAAGAGGAAGGATTTATGCGAGAAATTCAAAAACTAGCACAAGCTGACAATGACACTAAGACTCTTGTTGACAAAAATTGGGTCAATTACGGATTTTCTAAATAAATATCTACTATCTTTTTTCATTTTTTCTCATTTTATATTATTATTTCACAATTTGTATTTCAATTCTAAATATGTTTTTTATTCTTTCAATTAGTTTAATAAATTGAATGGTGTTTTTATATATTGATTTTAATTGGAATTTGATGTGAAAATTGGTACTACAACAGAGAGGGTTATAATAACTAATTCAAACCAAACTACCAGTTTTTTATGGGAAGGAGAAAATGTTCTTTCTACTCCTTCTATGATTTCTGAAATGGAAGAAACCTGTAGATTACTTTTAAAAGATTTTTTTTTAAAAGATAACGAGTGGGACTCAGTTGGTACCATTGTTGAAATTAGACATATTGCTGCTACTCCAGTAGGTTCAAAGATTCTATTGAAAGCAATAGTAGAATCTGTTGACAATAGAAAAGTAATGTTTAATGTCGAGGCATTTGATGAAATGGAAAAAATCGGTGATGGAAGACATGAACGTTTTATTATTAATATACCCAAGTTCAAATCTAAATTTGAGGAAAAAAAGAAGAAATTATTTGCAAATAATTGATTTAAAATATATTATTCGTGTAAAACTATAAAAATAGGATTATTTGCAATTTGATTATTATATTAGGTGAATGAATATGAGTATAGGCCAAATTCAAACAAGTGCTGGCGGAATGCCGGTTGTAATTTTAAAAGAAGGAACACGTGAAAGTAGAGGAAAAGAAGCACAAAAAAATAATCTTACTGCTGCAAAATTGGTTGCTGAAGTTGTAAAATCTAGTTTAGGTCCAAGAGGGATGGATAAAATGTTAGTAGACACATTAGGCGATGTTACCATTACAAATGATGGAGCTACTATTCTTAAGGAAATAGATGTCCAGCATCCTGCAGCAAAAATGGTTGTTGAAGTATCCAAATCAGTAGATAATGAAGTTGGAGATGGTACAACTTCTTCTGTTATTTTGACTGGTGCTTTATTAGAAAAAGCAGAAGAATTGATTGACAAAAATGTACATCCTTCAGTTATTGTTGATGGTTATACTGCTGCTTCTAATGAAGCTCTTCAAATATTAGATAAAATTGCTATTAAAGTAAAAACTGACGATAAAGATCTTTTGGCAAAAATTGCTAATACCAGTATGTATTCAAAGTTAGTTTCAGAAGATAGCCCTGTTTTAAGTAAAATAGTCGTAGATGCCACACAACTGGTAGCTGATATTAATGAAAAAACAAAAGCTCTAAAAGTTGATCTTGATAATATCAAAGTAGAAAAGAAAGCAGGCGGTTCAATACATGATACTTCTCTTATAAGAGGAATAGTTCTTGATAAAGAAGTTGTTCATAGTGGGATGTCAAAAAGAATTGAAAAAGCGAAAATAGCATTGATCAATTCCCCGTTAGAAATAGAAAAAACGGAAATGAGTGCTGAAATTCGTATTAGCGACCCTCAACAAATGCAAATGTTTCTAGAAGAGGAAAATAATATGCTCAGAGCAATGGTAGAAAAAATTAAAACTTCGGGTGCTAATGTTCTATTATGTCAAAAAGGAATAGATGATATCGCACAACATTATCTTGCTAAAGAGGGTATACTTGCAGTTAGGCGTGTAAAAGAAAGTGACATGACAAAACTAGCCAAAGCTTCAGGTGCAAGACTTGTAAATAATATTGATGATCTTACTTCAAAAGACCTTGGTTCTGCTGACTTAGTTGAAGAGAGAAAAGTTGAAACTGATAAATGGGTTTTCATAGAAGGATGTAAAAATCCAAAAGCAGTAACTATTCTCATTAGAGGTGGTTCCCAAAGAGTTGTTGATGAAGCAGACCGTTCTCTTCATGATGCACTAATGGTCATGAAAGATGTTTTGGAAAAACCATTTATAGTAGCAGGTGGTGGAGCACCAGAAGCTTATATTGCTACTCACATAAGAAATTGGTCTAGCGGTTTAGAAGGTAGAGAACAATTAGCAGTAATTAAATTTGCAGAAGCATTAGAAACCATACCAATATCACTTGCTACTAATGCAGGTATGGACCCAATTGATACAATGGCAGAACTAAGAGCAAAACAAAACAAAGGAATGAAATGGACTGGTATTAATGTAAAGAGTACAAATGTCTTGGATATGTATAAACAAAATGTATTAGAACCAGTTGTCATTAAAGAACAAATAATAAAATCTGCCACTGAAGCAGCTTGCATGATATTAAGAATTGATGATGTAATTGCATCTAGTAGATCCAAAGGAGGACCACCTGGAGGTGGAATGCCCGGTGGTATGGGTGGAATGCCAGGAATGGGGGGTATGGGTGGAATGCCAGGAATGGATATGGAGTAATTTTTATTTTCCAATCTTTTCATTTTTACTTATATATAATTTCAGCTAGTTTTTACTATTTTGTTAAAAAAAGTATACCGTAAATTCAATGCTACTAAAATAAAATTAACTACTTTCAAAAAAATTTTTTTTGTGTTTTAAATAAAGATTGTGAATTTATAATTATGTATTGAATTTCTCTAGTATCATCTGGGACCATTTTCTTCCGCTACTTTTTAAAATATAACAATCAATACTCAATAGTAATTTTTCCATCATTTTTTTTTCATCTTCTAAAAGATCATATGCAGTTTTATCTTGTATTCGTATATATTTGATTAAATCACTATATGGAGGAAAAAGAAATGCATCATCACTATTTTCTATAGCTCTTTGTAGTGCATCATCAACAGAAATTCTTTCAATTTTTTCTACTTTCTCTTCATCACTACCTTTTTCTAAAAAGAAAAGAGAGTTAATTGTTGTTTTATCTTTAATTTTCGCATCTTTTATAATGTCACTAATATGGTACTTAGGTGGTTTTATCTTTGATTGTCCAATTGTATTAATCGTAAAAATAGGTACATTATGATCAGCTAGTTTATGCATCAAACTTCTTCCAGTTTTGGAATGAACTAAACTTCTAATTCTCATTCCTTTTTTATCATTGACATCATCCTTATCATAATTAGAAGGTGATTGTGCTTCTACAGCTGTTTTATAGGTGTGGGCACTAATTGTCATTGATTTTGGAAAACATACTGCATTATTTGGCAAATTGATTATAGTCATATCATCTGATAAAAAATAATATCCTTGTTTTACACATTTTATCACAGTTGTTGTTTTACCTGTATCTGGAGGTGCTGATAGGAAAAATCCATGTCCAGATGGAGAGGACATACATGCAGAATGTAAAAGAATATATCCTTTAGAAAGAAAGAGAAATCTGAGAAGTGGTTCTATTAAATTCACATATGTGACATGTTTGGATTTTGATATTAATTCATTAATCGATATCTCTATTTTGCTTCCATTGAATTTTATTTGAAATTGGGCTCCTGAAGATCCAAAATGTTCTGTATATTTGATAGTGTACTGTGAACTTTGCGAGTCAAAGTTATCTGTAATTAGTTTTCTAGTAGCTCTAAATTTAGACATATCAGGATCTTTGGAAAAAGATCTTATAATTAGTATTATATCTGGATCTTCAAATTCTTTTGAAACAAAATATTCTAACTCTTGTAATTTTATTTCGCTTTTAACCTTAATTATATCATGAATGTTATAGTAATACAAATATACAAAATTACTATTTTTAAATCACATTTAAGTAATATTCTTTTATCTTATATAAGAAAGTTCAATCAGTTTTAATTGTATACGTTATCTTATTAATACTAATCTGGTATCATATACTAATCAGAAAGGGTATCTCTATTTTAATAACCTATATTAATATATTAAACTTGTCATAGTATGTAAACATAGTAAAAAAATATAAAAAACTTTTTACTAAAAAAAATATAAAAAAATGTTATAAATTTAACTCACGATAATTTTAATACGCAGATGAAGGATATAAAAAGAAAGTGCAAACAAATCACCAAGAAATCTTTAAAACCAAAAGTATGTATACTATTTCAATAATTATTCCGACTTATAATGAGTCAGAAAACATTATAGGATTATTGGATAAAATTAAACAAAATTTACTTCAAAATATTTTTACAGAAATTATAATAGTAGATGATAATTCTCCAGATGGTACTAGTAATATTGTACAAAATTACATTGATAACAACATTAAAATTAAATCTGAAAATGGCACTGCAAATTTTAAGGAAAAACCATATTCAATTAAAATTATTAATAGAAAAATCAAAAACGGTTTAATTCCTGCTATATTAGAAGGAGTTAAATCATCTAAAGGTGATTATATACTAATTATGGATGCAGATTTTTCTCATCCACCTGAAATTATTCCAAAAATGATAGAGAAATTACTAGATACTTCTAGTTCCATAGTTATAGCTTCTCGTTATACAAAGGATGGATCTATCATTGGATGGCCTTTTAAAAGACGTCTTATAAGTAAAGGTGCAGCTATTATTGCAAAATTTGGTCTTAATGTAAATAATGTTACTGATCCCATGTCTGGATTTTTTGCTGTACCACGATCTATTCTAGATAATATAAAAATTGATACAAAAGGTTATAAAATATTATTGGAAATACTTGTAAAATCAAAGGATATACCAATATTTGAGATACCCTATACTTTTCTAGATAGAAAATCAGGTAAAAGCAAAATGGGCTTTAGTGTTATTATTGACTATTTAGGTTCAGTATGGCAGTTATATAGATATGGACGACATCAACAAAAGAAATAAATTTGTTGCAATTTTCACAATGTATACAAAGATGAATAATACTATTGAAAAAAACTTTCAATAAATCTTTGTAATATAATAATGAGGGATAATATTGATTCAAATAATTAAAAGTAGAGGTTTTATGGATAAAAAAATACTTTTAATATTTATTCCTCTAGTTTTAAGTTCTTTTACAAGTCTTTGGAATATAACAGGTTTTCCTAGTCTCCATGTTGATGAGGGACATTATATGAGAAAAGCTATGTCTACTCTTGAAGGAGAGGGTCTTCAACCACAAGATAGGTATTTCGCTCCATACTTTGGACAAATATTATTGGCTGGATTTCTAGGTATGATTGGTTATCCTGATATCTTAAATCCATCTCCAGATGTCGAATCAGTAGAATCGCTTTATTTGATTCCCAGACTTATTATGGGATTATTTGTTGTATTGGATACCTTTCTCATTTACAAAATAACAGAAAAAAGATATGGATTTAAGGTAGCACTTTTGGCATCTGTTCTTTTTGCGGTTATACCATATGGGTGGTTATTAAGAAGAATATTTTTAGAATCTATACAACTTCCTCTGCTATTGACTTCTATATTACTAGCACTGTATATAAAAAGTAACATAAATCAAGAGCAAAATAATAAATTAAATAATAAACTAGGAATAAAAAACATATCTTTAATTTTGCTTTCTGGTGCTTTCCTAGGACTTGCAATATTTACAAAAATTCCAATTTTTGTAATGATGCCATTAGTAGGATATATTGTATTATCTAATAGTGGTAATAATAAATTAAAAAGCCTTGGACTCTGGCTTCTACCTGTTATTTTAATACCTATGATGTGGCCGGCACATGCTTATTCTATTGGTGATTTTAATACTTGGGTAGAAGATGTGTTACATCAAACTCAAAGAGAAAGTAAACCTCTAATCAATTCTCTGGCTACTTTCTTCCAAAATGATCCTGTAACCTTCTCATTGGGTATGGTTGGAATTCTATATGCTGCAATTAGAAAAGACATTTTTATATTGCTATTTAGTGTACCATTCCTTTTGTTCTTGTACTGGATAGACTTTGTATCTTCATTTCATATAGTACCTTTATTTCCAGTATTTTCTATTGCTGCAGCAAGATTAATTGTCGATCTATCTAACTTTATACCCATTTCTAAAATCAAAAATAATCTTCCTTATGCTGTAGTATCAGTTATTGCTATTTTTGGGTTATTTTTTATTTTTTCATTAGTTACAATTGATTCTAATTCTGTAATAATGAAAACACATGCTGTATTAATACAACATTTGCAAAAAAGTAATAACACTGTAACTATGATGGGGAATCCTCTTTATGTATGGATGCCTAGACACGTCTTTGACATTTCCTACGAGGATACAAGTTATTATTCTACAAGACCATTAAAAACTCTAAACTTCCTAGTAATCGATGATTCAGGTTATAAAAAAATAATTGAAGAAACAAGCAAAAGAGGTACATTCCATAAAAACTTATTTAATCAGACTCATCTAATAGAAAGTGTTAAACCAGATAATCCTTTACCAAAATACAATTTTAATATCTATCCATATTCGAATTTAAAACAATCTCCTATATTGAAACAACTAGATATAAGAGCAAATTACTAAAATAGCAAAATAGCAAAATAATAATATTTACCTATAAATGGTAAAATAATAATAAAAATAATTAATTGTTTATATATTTTTAGTCTTTATTTATCAATTAATTACTTTTATCTTATAGTTTTTTTATTAGTATAGATTCAAATATGATGTATTCCATGATTTAATGCATGTATCATAGTCATTACTTAACAAATATCAGTAGTATGTTGATTATTGTTGTAATATGTATTGGTTTAATATGTGTAGCCAATGTTGATGATGTAGATGCTCAATCAAATAAAAAATTAAAAAAAGAACCTTCTATTCCAATACTAAGAGATAGTAATTTGAAAACCGAATTAATTGTTGATAAATTGAAATTTCCTTCTGGAATGGAGTTTATAGGAAATGATGATCTTTTGGTTATAGAAAAAAATACAGGAATAGTAAAACGTGTGACTAATGGAAAAGTTATTGCAGAACTTTTAGATCTAAATGTGGCAAAAAAGAGTGAAAGAGGTTTATTAGGTATAGCTGTACTAGATATTTCTAAAACCAAATATGCAGATAAATACGGTCCTAATGACAAATTTGTTTTTCTTTTTGTAACTGAAACTGAAAACCAAGATGATGGAAATATCCTTGGAAATCGTGTCTACAGATATGATTTTGTTAATGGTAATCTAATAAACCCTACCTTGTTACTTGATTTACCATATTTACCTGGACCGTCACATAACGGAGGAGTAATGAGAATTGGACCAGATAATAATTTATATATTGTTATGGGTGATCTAAACAGACTAAAAGATCCCTCTGGTGATACAATTACTCAAAATTTAGAAGGAACATCTCCCCCTGATGGTAGAGGAGGAGTTCTACGTATTACACCGGATGGCGAAACCGTTAATGATGGATTCACATTAGGAAATGAAGGACTTTTAGACAAATATTATGGATATGGTGTAAGAAATAGTTTTGGTATTGGTTTTGATAATGTGACAGGATATTTATGGGATACTGAAAATGGATCTCATTATGGCGATGAACTAAATATTGTTAAACCGGGATTTAATAGTGGATGGAGGCAGGTATTAGGCTTATCTTCTATGTATGGAGAATTTAATAATAAAGAATTTGATAGGAATCAATTGATCAATTTCAATGATAATGGCAAATATTATGATCCTGTATTAACATGGAATGACACTATAGCACCCACAACTGTTGCCTTTATTCATTCTTCAACGTTAGGAGAAGAATATAAAGATGATATGTTAGTAGGTGGAGTAAAAAATGGAACAATCCTGCATTTTGACCTTAATCAAACTAGAACAGGATTGCAATTAGAAGGAGAATTGTCTGATAGCTTGGTAAATAAACCTTCAGAACAGAATTCTGCGATTTTTGGAACTGGTTTTGATATAATCACTGATATCAAAATAGATCCTTCTGATGGCGACCTTTACGTCTTAGCAGCAAATTCAAAGAATGGTAAGATTTATAAAATTTCTAAAGGAGCAGATCAATAAATTTTAGCTGAGTAATAATGTATTTACATAGACTGAAATATATTCAATTTTATTAAATTTTTAATCTATGTAAAATATTTTATATATATATATTGAGAATGTCTCAGCCAGTATATCTGTCTAATGTTAATTTTACACATTTTCTGAATAATATATGACCTAATAGTATTGAAATTAACTTCAAAATACTTGTTCCATACTTGGGACAGTTATAATATAACTATGACGAATAAAATCAATTTGGTGATTTGCTTGCTAATATGTTTTTATTATATCCAAAGAAAAATAAGAATTTGACAAGCACGAAATATACTAAAAAATCAAAACTAGAACTAGAATATATTATATGAATTAACCAGTTGTCTAATTAGAAATAATGAATTTAAATTTAATTTATCAAAATTTTGTAAAACTATCAAAATCTATTTTACTTTACCGCATGAAATTTTTTAAAATATATATTTAAATACCTTTAGTCATGATTGGTGTATTATTACACATGAATAAAAATCTCTCCATATGGAGGAAACGATAATAATTTAATGTTTACATCTGAATCCAATAATAACTATTTTAGTACTTTGGAGATTAGAAATAATATTTTAGAAGAAGGTAGGGAGTGTTTTACTCATTGGTTATCTGCTGAAGAGGGAAATGGTGAAAGAAACAACTATATTCAATTATCTCTTAAAATATTTGAAAAAGATAGCCGAATACTAATACATGATAATTTTTATAATATAGATATTGAGGTTAAATTTGATAATGGCGTTCCAGTCTGCATTTTATGTAATACTTATGACTGTGCCCATATTGGATTTGCAGTTTGTGCAGAACAAAATCTTTGATTTCTTTAGGGTTTTATTCTTGGAATTTTAGTAATTGAATCAAAGACATTAAGACTATATGGATATAACTTCCTCATTATTATCGTAATGTCGATCCTCATGTAATCCATGAGATTTAATAAATTTTAGTAAATCTGTATGATCATCAATATTATAATATTTTTTCATTTTTTCTAATGTTTCATCATCATAAATCCTTGGTTTTGATATTTTTTCCTCTCTCTCACCTTTTTTCATATTATTTTTTCACATTTATAATACTTAAGTTTTTATAAGGGATCTATTAGAATAGATTGTCTCTTTTAATATTTTTCACAAACATTAATTTTTAAATTTAACAAAAAAGGAGCCTTTTAAAATTATACTAAAACTGTTCATTATGCATACTTAATAATTAATTTAGTATATTTATATAAAATAATACCATATTTTTTAACAAGTTAATTTTGCATTTTAGATTACACAAAATGATTTTAAGAAATGTTATTTCTTTAAGATTTAGATTCTAAATTTTCCTTTAGGCATGAAGAAATTGTAAGAACACTGACTATTTAAAATTATTTTAACAAAGCTATTCATGCTTTATCAATCAAATATTTATTATTGTCTAATGCTTATTATTTATCTCCCTCTGTTTCTTTCTTTTTTTTCTTAATAAAAAGAAAATACCGATAGATACTAAAATTAAAATAGATAGAATTATTATAGTAATTAAAATTGGCGTTGTAGTTAATTCAAACTCTAATCTATATGATAATTGATCGTTGTTCAAAGTAAATTCAGTTGTACTGTTGTTATTGTTATCTATACTTATCAGATCTTTTACCTCTTTGTTTGCCTTAATCAAGTATTGATTACCAGGAGAGAATCCTCCTAAGATAAATTTTGTCTCAATTCCTAGTTCGGGATATACTAAATCAATTCTCTTATACTCTTTGTTTTTTACTACGTCATAATTTATTTTTGTGATATTTACATAAGATGATTGTGGAATCACAAATATATCAGTAGTTTTTAATTTTGTAAAGTTATTATTTGAATTTAGTACTATTGTGTTATTTTGTTTATATACTGTATTAATGATGTTATTTCCATCAATAATTCTATTCTTTGTATCTGTTATTATGATGTTGCTTTTTTTATCATTTAGCAAAAATGCCGTATAGTTAAAATTAGAATTTATTATTTTGTTATCTTTAGACTGTCTTATGAAAAAATCATCATTTTGATTTTTTTCTATTATATTATTGTCTAAAACATTATTAGACGTTCTATCTAGCCTCAATCCGTAGTTAAGCCCTTCTACAATATTATTATTTATCAATTTATTTTTATTTGTTCCATAATCTGCAATATTTATACCACTATTCATAGATTTTTTTATAATATTGTCTTGCACTAAGTTATTAGTAGAATTACTGTATATATTTATCCCATAGTTATTACTATTTGTTATATTATTAGAAGCAATAAAATTATACTTTGTATTTTTCAAAAATATTCCATTACCATTTTTATCAAAGTTATTCTCTATCATGTCATTTTCTTGAGATTCAGAAAGCATAATTCCCATTGTGTTGTTTCGCAAATTGTTTCTTTCAACAAAATTTTTGCTAGTATTTCTTTCTAATAAAATTCCAATACCAATATTATTTTCTAAAATGTTATTCTTTATTTCTATATTGTTACAGCCTTTTTTACATACTATGGCATGTAGGTTAGCATTGTGAATTTTATTGTTCATTATCTTAATATTATTTGTCCTTGAGTCTAAATTAATGCCATCAAATTGGCTTTTTGATATTTTGTTATTCTTTATAGTTACATTGGATACCTCATTTGCTAACTGTAATCCAAAATAATTACCATTTATTGTATTGTTTTGAACTAAGCTACCATCACCAGAAAAAAATGTTATTCCTGTTGTACCTGAATGGCTTTTATAGCCTAAATTTTCCAAAAAAGAATTTGAAATATTCGTTTTTCCTGCAGAATTCCAGAATGTCCATATATAAGCTCTAGGGGTTTCAGGTGTACTAAAATCAGGAATGTTATTTTTTGTTGAATTCCATGACGTTATATTTGTATTATCTATAATTAAATTTCCTCTGGAAATTATAGAATATGCAATATTATTTGGATAATCAGAATCTATTTTAAGTAAACGAGTATTCAAACCATTAATATTTAGTGTTCCATTTTCAAGTATCAATATATTTGACTTCAAAACCCATTCTTTTTCTCTTGAGTTTTCAAGAATATTGCTATTATTCACAAAGTTATTAATGGTAGGAATATCTACCACCCCATCACAAATTACAATAGTTTTTGTAATATTTTCATATCTCAAACATAAATTCTTTTCCTCATTTATGGAGGAATTATTTCCATTTATCTTATTTTCAGTTTCAGAAATATTTGTTAATGGATATTTAATTTCGGTTGCAAATGAAATATTTATAATATTATCTAAATTAATGGTTAAGAAAGAAGGCAATAAGATGATGCCTAAAATTGTAATATTTCTAATACTAAACACTTGCGTTACTAAATTAAATTAATGTGCTATATAAATGACGATAAAATTATAAATGTAGTTATTATTTATGTTTAACTTATAACATGTTTCTAGAAAATAAAATTATAACATATTTATATCAAAATAACAAATCATAATAATTCATGAAATTAAATCTTCTTTCAAAAAATAATATTCTCAAATATCTAGTTATCGTCAATTTTACTCTTATAATTTCTAATATTGGAGTTTATTCTTTACCTTTACAACAGATAAATGGAAGTAGTGGCAATGATGCCAACACTAAGAGTGGTCCACCATATAACGGTGTTGATATGCATGGATTTTATACAAGAACATCTCAAGCTAGAGATACAAGCTATGATCTTCCTGATAATTATTTTGAAGAAAGTTTTAGAATCCTCTCTGATAACGGATTAAATCATGTACGCTTCTTACTTTTCTGGGAGTCATTTATAAAAAACCCTGAAGAATTTATGAACGAATTAAAGATTGTTGCAAATGCGGCTGACAAATATAATATTAACATTTTATACGATAATCACCAATTTCATACATCTTCTTATTTAAATCCACAACGAGGTACTGGTTTTCCGTTTTCTCTATTTGAAACAGATTTTGCATTTTTTTATGGAAGTGGTGGTGGAACAAAATATCCAACTGCTAAAGTATGGTGGTCAAATTGGTGGGATCGAAATGTTCGTGATACAGATGGAACTGATGGATGGACATTACAAACAGAATTCTTTAAAAAAGTTTTAGAAGCTGTGGATAACCATACAAGCACTGTTGGTTATGAAATTCTAAGTGAACCACAAGTTCATGATAAAAATCAATGGGATAAAATAGGAAAGTATAATACGTTTATGGCAGATTTTCTAAGAAAATATACAGATAAAACTATTGCCTATAGTATGAATATTCCTGTATCTTTACAAAGTCCTATTGAATTAACTCCAATGAATTTAGCAAAAATGGCACCACAAAATACAAGCAATGTAGTATTTAAAATAAGTGTTTATGGGGTTCCACAAGAAAATCCCTATCAAGAATCACGATTAAGTACATTTGTTCAAGCTGCTGCATTGGCAAACGTTCCATTATATGTAGGAGAATGGAATAATGTTCAGAGAGATAGAATTGTCGATGAAGAAGGTGAAATTGTAACGTTCATCAATGAAACATTTAGCAGCATTAACCAGACTGAAGCCAATATACTAGTAGATGCTTTTAAGAACCTTGACGTATGGGGATCTGCCTTTTGGCAATGGAGGGTAGATTCTCATCAGGTACAAAATTTTAACTTAATCAATGTTACGGATAGAAAGATAGAAACTACTACTTATTTTGATATAGTAAAAAATGCATATCAAACAGTTTATGGAAATAATAGTTAAGATCTCTCTTAACACTATTAAGAATATTGATCTTAATCAACATGAAAGTCAAATAAATGTAATTGGAACAAAATATTGATAATATACTTTATAATCAAATACAATTTATATATTTCAATAAATTAAATTAAAATTGATATAGTTTTATTAAACCATTATTTGTGGTCTTTTTGAAAGATACTTAGGCAAATTCAAAGGCATAAAAGGTTTATCTTTTGTTTCTTTTTTTATATCTTCTATTAATTCTTCTATGTTAGAATCAATTTGTTTTCCTGTTTTACGATCCCGAATTACCAAAGTTGAAGATTCCGTTTCTTTGTCTCCAATAACTAATATATATGGAATCCATTCAGTTTCTGCTTCTCTTATTCTTTTACCAAGAGATTCTTGTCTATCGTCTATATCTGTTCTTATTTGATTTTGGTACAGAATAGTTTCAATCTTTTCTGCAAACTGCAAATGTTTATTCATAATCGGTATAATTCTAACTTGTGTATGTGATAGCCATAGAGGAAATTGAGGTATTTCTCCTTGTTGTTTTATTTTAGCAGCTTTTTCTAGTATTGCATAAATAATTCTTTCTATAGCTCCACTTGGTGAATTATGTAATATTATTGGATTGCGTCTTTTTCCTTGTTCATCTACATATTCTATATTGTATCTTTTTCCATTTTCTACATCGATCTGGTCTGTTGATAGTGCTGCTGCTTTTCCAATATTGTCAACATAATTAAATTCCCATTTTAAAACAAAATAAAAAAATCTATCCTTCCACATTTCTACTAGAATTGGTTTTCCAAATTTTCTAGAAATTATAGTAATAAACTCTTTATTTTCTTCATAAAATGTTTCTGTAAATCTTATTGCCATTTCTATATCTTGAATTTTTATATTGAATGCATTTAATACATCAATAGAGAGATCAAAACGTTTTAAACATTCATCTTTTGCTTGTTCTACATCCTTACAGAATGCATGACAATCAGGCATACTGAATGCCCTTAGTCTTCTTAGTCCTACAAGTTCACCACTTTTTTCCCTCCGGAAGCTATATCTCGTTAATTCATAAAGTTTCAATGGAAGATTTTTATATGTAATATGAAAATCTTTAGCCATTAAAAATTGACCAAAACATGCTGCAAATCGTAAAAATAATTGTTTATTGTCTGACGATAGATTATATTGTCTAGCAGGAAAACGATTAAAATAGCTTTCCATAGATGGATGCTTTGTATCATACATTATGGGCGTTTCAACTTCAATTCCGCCATATTCTAGAACCTTTCTTGTTACAAATTGTTCTATTAATGATTTCATTAATCTTCCTTTAGGATAATATCTCATATTACCAGCATCAGAAGCAGGTTCATAGTCTGCAATAGCCATTTTCTTCATAAGCTTTACATGAGGTGGTTGCTCATCAACAGCTCTTCTTTTTGATGTTTCGTATTCTAAAAATTTTTTCAACGTACTATTTCTTTCAATTTTAAAGCTTTCTATTGGGATTAGTTCTCCATTTGTGTCTAAAATAAACCACGATGATTGTTGTTGTTCTTCTGATTTTAATGCAGATGAAATTGGTTCTACATTATATTGATTTTGTTTTAGGTTATCTTCCTCTTTATTTTTTTCAAAAGAAAGTTGATTATTTGAAATTATTTTAAAATTTTCTGCTAATGGGTGACCTTTTACTTTTATATTGAAACTCTTAGTCCATCCAAAAGGAGCTCTATTTACCTCATTTAGTATCTTTCTTGCATTTATTTCCAATTCTTTGATAATTTCAAATGCATGTTTTGGAGAGGATAAATCAGAACTTAAATGTGCATAAGGATAAATTAATAATCTATCATTTTTTATATTTTGTGCATAATTTTTGATTTCGTCCACTGCTTTTTCTATAGTTTTTTTATTATCTCCTTTTTCTACAGAAACAAATACGACTATTAAATTTTCTAGTCTTGTATTAGCTTTATCTATATCTTTTTCTGCATCATTAAGTTCCTCGCTAATTGGCTCGTATTCTATGAAATCTGTATGTAGTTGTAATAAACGCATTTTTTCTTACCTTAAACTGATTCTTTTATTTCCATCTTGCTCTTTCTGTTTCTCGATCTTCTTTCGTAGCTCTTTTCCATTCTTTATAATGATTTTTACATAAATAGATTCTTTTACTAGTTGAAGAAATATCCAAGTCATTAGCCATTCTGCCTTTACTCTCACTCATAGATCTTTCTGCTTGTTCGCTACATCCTTGTATACTACAGTTGATACCTTTGTTTACTCTACCCATCTATAGTAAAATTATATTTGAAATATAAAAGCTATACCAATACATTGATCTTACTGATTTTAAGATTATTAACGTACTATGAAAATTATAATAAAAACTAGCGATCCTATTATTTCACTAGTTAATATAAAATTCTTTATCTTTTTAAAGGTAGAAGTAACTGATTTCCTATTTTTAGATCTAATCCATTTCTGATCTCTGATTGTTACTAAGGCATATAGTTTTATTATTGCAATCATGAAATTGATTATTACATAAACTGGAAGAAGTATTATGTCTTTAGGATGTCTCTTTAAATGTGGTAAAATTTTAATTCCTCGACCAATCATCCATAAAAGTAAAATGGATACAGCTAAAATATAGTGGTTTAGATAAAGTGCTATACCAAAGAATATTGGTCCAAAAAACAATGTAAAGATGGAAATAAATCTATCGATTATGTGAAAAGCTAAAAATGGATGTTTCCACGCCCATCCTTCCCACAAACTTATCAAATCTGAATTATGACTATTCCTTGACCACCTTAATCGTTGACTCCAAAAAGTCTTAAAATCAGGAGCAGCGTAAGAATAAATCACTGCATTGCTCTGATAGTATGTTTTCCAACCTTTGCTTTGAACAATTCTTGTTAAACATTTGTCCTCTCCAGATTCTTTCTTTCTTCCTAATACAATTTCATTAAGAAAAATATCAAGATCTTCAGTTATAATGTCTTTTCTATATAGTGAAGTTCTTCCGGAAAGACACGAAAGAGCTTGCCCCATTGCCGTTTGAGCCGGTAAATCATAATAATTCCTCATATCCCAAAAAATGTCTGTTATTTTTTGCCATAATGTCCTTCTCTCAATAGGGTGCTGCCTTGTTGTAACTCCACCTATTAGCGGATCGTCGAAAGGAACGAGTATTGATTTCCTAATATTTTCAGCCCAGATTGTATCGCTATCTACAAGAGCAACAATTTTATTCCTTGCTTCTTTTATGCCTTCAGCTAATGCAGGCCTTTTACCTGGTTTTGTAGCTATAATAAGTTTCATAAATGTATAGTCTTTTGCAATAGATTGAAAAACTTCAATACATCGATTATCAGTGTGATCTATTACTCCTATTATTTCATCAGGTTCATTTCTAATCCATGATCTTATTGCCTGATCAAAAGTTTTTGGATCTTCATTATAAACTGGTGTAATTATACTATATTTGTGAAGGTGTATATCATCAGAAGGAATTTTAGGCTTATATAAAAAGGAAGTCGACTTTTTGAATAACCATACACTCCATCTCCAAAAACCTATAGCTCCAAGTGGCAGATATATCCATATAAATTGATAGTAATTGATAGCCACATAACCAAAAAATTCAGAAATTTTTAAAACTAGATCTTGAATTGGTTCTAATAGGGAAATTTTATTAAAAAATTCTGGTAAAATAACAAAAATTATAGAAAAAATGAGAAGTACAGACAAGGCTGCAATGATAAAAACAAGCGTAATTTCCTCTGATGCTCTTCTATCAGTCAATTTGTACATCTAGTTATATTCTTATATGTAGTCTATCTATTTTATATGTGAATCGGAAACTTTTATTGCAAACTTCCATAAGATAAAACGTAACTTATACTTTCTTAAAAATTTTTTATATAGAAAAATAATATTACTATTTTATAGAAGAAAATTTATAAGAATTACTCCTAACATTATATGTGAAAAAGAGATAGTAGCACTTATATATTAATTTGCGACTTTTTTTATAAAAAGAGGTTTGTGGATAAATAATGGTAAAAATTTCGATAATAGGATCTGGAGTTGTTGGCTCTGCCACAGGAAAAGGATTTCATAAATTAGGTCACGATGTTCTTTTCTATGATATTTCTAAGAATAGAATGGAAACGTTAAAGAAAGAAGGATTCAAGGTTGCCCATAATGTCAAGGATGCATTGCAGCAAACTGATATTACCTTTGTTTGTGTTAATACGCCAACTGGTGCTAACGACGAACAAGATTTATCACAAGTTAAATCTGCTTTATGCTCAATAACCGAGGCATTAAATGAATCAAATAAATATAATTTAATCGTTTTTAGAAGTACCATGTTACCAGGTACTATGGATGAAATAGTAATTGATTATGTGGATAAAGAATGTAAAAAAGTTAGAGGTAAAGATTACGATATTTGTTATAACCCGGAATTTCTACGACAAGAAAGCGCGTATGAAGATTTTTTTATTCCTGATCGAGTGATTATAGGAGAAGATGTTGAAGGTAGTTCAAAATTATTACAGGATTTGTACAAACCTCTTACAGAAAAAATTATTGTTACTAGTTTTAAAGCTTCTGAGATGATAAAATATACTGCCAATTGCTTCTTGTCATTAAAAATATCCTTCTTTAATGAAATTGGAATGCTATGTAAAGAGTTAGGTATAGATGATAGAGCCGTAAGTTTAGGTGTATCATTAGATAAACGTATAGGGAAATACGGAACCATTGCAGGTAAACCATTCGAAGGTGCATGTTTACCAAAAGATACAAAAGCCTTGTCCACATTTATCAGAAAGAGAGGGTGGACACCTGACTTACTAAAAGTGACTCTAGATATAAATAAAAAAATAGAAGAATTGGTAACAAAAACAGCATTTACAAAATAACAGCATAATCTAATTTCTCCTTTTTAACCTTGAATATACTTTTGTCGTAGATAATTACTGATCTTTCATACTTTTTCTATTTTTTCTTTTCTTCATTATAAAGTTTACAATAATATTCAAAAAATTTTTCCAACGAAATTAATTTTCTATCATCTGAGGATATATATAATGATGCGAAAGCATTAGAAAAAAATAACCTTTGTTGTGGATGCAGTGCAATAATATGCCCTATAATATCAGCGGCATCCCATGAATCTCCTGCTCCTGTTAAATTCTTTACAATGATATTTTTTAAGGTTTCTGCAAAAAATACTTCTTTCCCATTAGAACAAGCAGAACCATACCGTGTATGTAAATCGATAAATACCCTTAAATTGTTTGCTAACTCTTTAACAGCTAGTTTTATATTTTCTTCACCGTATTTTTTGTTTAAAATTAAATTCTGGAGATTTAATTCATATAGTAAAGAATTACACTCATTTTCATTAACACTTAGTATATCTATCAGATTATTATGATCCTTTAATAACGTGCAAAAATCTTTACTCCGTGTTTGAATATCCGCAGGATCAACAAAATGTAATGCTTTAGATGAATTTTTAAATACATATTTTAAAAGTTCCGTACCTTTCAAATTGCTAGCCCAATTTACAAGAATTACTGCAGCAGAATTATTTAGTATTTCTTTATTAACAGATGAAATTAATCTTTCTGGACCAAAATTTAAATTATCTCCTACATCACTAATCATTATATTAGAATCATTAGAATCATTGTCGTTATGAATTTCTAGTGATGTTGTATATCCTGGTTTTCCATACGACAAATGCAAATTTACGTTGGGTAAATTTTGAAAAAAGTTTTTTAAAACCATGTGACTGGTATCATCAGTTATTGTGAATAAATTTACGTTAAATCCTAGTTTTCCAAGAAAATAAGCAATATTCACTGCATTTCCTCCTTCTAACTGTGTTGTAGGTATTCCTCTGATGCTTCCACCACCAAATTTTGTTTTTTCTTTTAAATATACAAAAAATTCATCTAGATTGTTAATTTTGATTATCCTGTCAATAAAAAAGTCATGCAATACTGTAATTGATTTGTTATTGTGTTGTACGTGTTTTATTCTTTCAAAAATTGTGACTGGATCCAAATTCTTTGGGTAAGCACCTTTTTGATTTAGTTATGATGTATTGATATTTATGAAAGTTATCTCCAAAAGAAGGAAATTACACCTAAGCCCAAGATTGCTAATCCTCCGTAAACCAAAGATGAAATATTCATAGCACCTGCACTCGCTGCTATCCCTACTCCAGAAGCTATCATAATCATCTCAGCAACTCTTCGTCTCATTCTGCTATGAATATAAAAAAATGATGCATAATAAAGTATCGTATTTCTAAATTAAGGATTATGGTCTAAGATAGAATTTAAAAAAATAAAAGATTAAGAAAATGCTTAGAGGTGAATTAAACTACCTTGTCCACTAGTATGTGGTGATTGTCCAACAAAACTTCTTCTAAAGTGACCTGAAGGTCTTTTTGATAAAAGTTCAATAAACCATGCTTCATGTTCTATTTCTTCTTGCATTATTTTTTGGGCTATGTCATAAGTTCTATGATCTTTTCCTGCAGTCATATCGCATACTTCACCCCATGATCTTATTGCACATTGTTCTGCCTCTAACAATACTTTTAAAATTGAATTAATATCTTGCCAATTATCAGGTAAAAACGCATCAGGACATCCAGCTTGATCAGCAAATTGTCTAATATCTCTTGGTAAACTTCCGCCCAATTCATACAATCTAGGAGTCATTGCTTCAAAGTGATTTCTATCTTCAATTCTAGCATCCTCTACTATTTCCTTAATTCCTTCACCTTCTAAACCTGTACAATGCATTCTTAAGATTGTATAATAATAATATGTTGTAAATTCTGCACCTACACCCTTTGTAATTAATTCTCTTAATCTTTCTACATTTACACCATTCTTTTCCAAAACTTCCAATGCCACAATTTTTGGAACAGGGCTATTTTGATTATCTGACATATTATTCGATTTGAATTGTAATATTTAAAGGTTTTAATTTACCTGTTGTTCAAAGAATTCGTTAAGTAACATAATTATCATCTTAATAGTATATATATATAATAGGATTTGGATATTCTATATGGCAACTGAACAAATTGTAGATCCATTTATGATTATGATTGCTATTTCAGGATTTTTCTCTGCAACTGTGTTAGTATCTTCACTTTTAACAATTAGAAGAAAAAAAATTCAAAAGAATACAACCGAAAGTAATATTTAATATTTAATTGTAGTTTAATATGACTATTACGGTATGTATATCTCATAAAGAAGATGTAGATGGTTTATCTTCTGCTATATTAATAAATTCTGTTTTTAAAAAAGTGTCTGTAGTTTTAGTAGATTATGCGAATCTTGTAAATAAACTTGAAAAAATGATTAAGAATCTAGTGCCTGTAACCAAAGGTTATAATAGAATATTTATTTGTGATCTTGGATTAAACAAAAAAAATCAACATAGGTTTATTTCAAATTTAGGTAAAATGATTGCTTTAGGATATAAAGTAACCTATATTGATCATCATGATCTTGAAGACGAAGCAAAGAGGGAAATAAAAAAAATAGGGGTAACTTTAGTTCATTCAACTGAAGAATGTACAAGTGTTCAAGTTTATACAAGATTTAAAAAAAAACTTTCTTCTAATGCTTCATTTTTCGCAGCAGCTGGTGCCTTAACTGATTATCTAGATAATAAACCTATAGCATCATCTCTCATATCTCGTTATGATAGACAATTTTTGATGCTGGAATCAACAGCAATGTCTTACATGATTTCTTCTAACCAAAACAATGAGGACTATCTTTACGATATTGTTAATGTTTTATCTGCCATGAAATTTCCGCATGAAATTGAAGGTGGATTTATAGAAGCTGAAAAATATGCAAAAAAAATATCTAGTGCTATTAATTTACTCTCGAATGAGATTAAAACCAAAAATAATCTCGCTTTAGTACAGAATAATCTAGACTTGGCATCAAGTACAGTAGTTAATTTTGTTCTAGGAGCTTCTGAAAAAAAAATTGCAATGGTTTACAAATATAAAGAAGAAAAGGAAATTTTCATCATTTCTATTAGAGGAGCTAAAGATTGTAATGTTCATTTAGGAAGAACTGTAAATGATATTGCATCAGAGTTAGGAGGAAGCGGAGGAGGTCATGATAAAGCATGTGGAGCCGTCATTCCTAAAGATTCATTCAATACCTTTGTTGAATTATTAGATAAAAAACTCTCCGATTAGAATTAAATGGTATTTGATTATTTTTTAATTTGAGTAATTTTCGTGAAATATTGATAATATATAGAATTGTACTAGAAATTCTTATTTTTTTCTAATCACAAAATTATTACAATCATTTGCAATTTTTTCTTCATTGTATTTTATTATTATTATGATAAATAAAAATAAAACAACAATAGTTGATTTTTAAAATTATAATTCAAATAAATAATAGAATTAATTACTATCATAATTTGGTTTTTCAATTTTATATGTCAAAATAATTAGAATTATAATAAAATAAAAAATAATATGTGATGTTACAATATTATATGCTTATAATCTCATCTACTTTAGAAATTACAATAATTCCTCCAGCCCCGCCTGCTTTGTCAATTTTTGCAGAATCTTTTATTACAGACACTACTTCGTCTAATTTATCTTCACTAACTATTGTCTCCACTGTTCTTCTATTGGAATAAGCCATTGTAGAGATATCTCCACGTCTGCCATATCTTATTTGAAATTTTTCTCCTTTTCCTATTCCTCTTGAATCATAAAATGTTGCAGGTATTCCGAGTTTATTTAATGCTTGTAAAACTTCATTTTCTTTTTCTTCTCTTATAAAGGCCTCAATTCTTATTAATTGAGAATTAGTTTTTTTTCCATTTGCATTTTTCTCTGACAACCTAGTATCAGATATTAATGAAAAGACCTTTTTTTTAAAGTTATGTTTTATTTAAACTAATAAATTTTTACTTTAATAAGATAAAAGAGAAAATTTATAATAATTTTAATTTTTAATATAAAAAGTAAAAAATTTTTTGTAAAGAGTATGATTTATTATTCAACTGATAAATATTATATGACTACTTAAAATTTAGAAATATTATAATATTGTAATTATATTTTATTTTTATGAACTTATATTATGATACCTATTCTCAATCTCTATCATCTGAAATTCCTCAAAGTAAAAATTCTTTTCTAAAGACAATGCTAAATTTAGAAAAATTTGAAATTGGGCAAAGTTACGTTACATGTAAGATACGAAATAAAGAAAATAATACAATCATGGTAAATATTCAAGGCGGCAGTCCTGGAATAGATATATCTAGTTCACTTTTTAATTTGACCGATATTCCCAAAACTGCATATTTACGTACTATGATTGATAATAAGATTTTAATTAGAAAATTACCAGTTCTGGGAATAAAGGATTGGTTACTTATTTATGAAAATACTCTTTTCATGTTAGCTGTAAAGGATAAGTACAATGAATTGGAAGTTTTGTGCGTTTTCTAATTTTGGAAGTGTGTTCAAATTTCTATGATTAATCTTTCAATATCT
>DASVFI010000029.1:0-11862 GCA_036380115.1 Nitrososphaeraceae archaeon
ACTACAAATAACTTACTGACCTAAAATTGTAAAATATATAAAATACATCACCTCAAAAGTCGATCATGTTTTCTTTCAAATCATATATCTATCAATGAGAAATAAACATCCTAGAATAGTTCCTTAAATAATTACCAATCAAGCAAAATGAAACTATTATTAGAATTGTCTTCCTAATAATTATGATTGAAATTAAATAATTCAGATGAAAAAGATGATACAAAGGTATTTACAAGTTACCACCATTCCCAATTTGATAGTAATCTTTTAAATAAAGCAATAGAAAAAGCTATTAACGATAAAAATTTCATAATTTCAAGTTTAAACCTGATAAAGGATATGGAATTTCCTACTTACAAAGACAAAATAATTAACCATATCCAAAAATCGACAAATGATATAACTAAAATTGCGTTATTCTATACATTATCCGACTCCTTAGAATTTAAAGATATTTCACATATAAAAAAGGTAATAGAAACTAATGTTCCAGCAAAAAATTCAGCTCATAATACAAAGAATCCTGACAAGCTTAATGTTAATCCAATTTCCACCAAACAAAAATTATCAAATTTAGAAGAAAAAGATCCAATCTCAAGTGACTCTATGAGAGAATATATTTGTAATAAATGTGGTAAACCTTTTTTTACAAGAGAAGATTTACGTATTCATCAGGATTTTGAAGGTAATTAGACTTAATTAGTATATCTTGACAATTAAATTGATGTAACGAGTAGGGTATATCCTTCATATTTAAACAATTTTAATTTTGATTAATTGACATATCTAATTTTAAGATTTTTATAATTTATTTACAATAATTTTTAATGGCTATTAAAAGATTATTGCTCTATTTGCTTTATAGATAATATTTTAGAGTATACGAATTCAAATAATACTTTGGCTAAAACTAAATATTATCATTTAAGTTGATGAAAGGATATAGAATTCTGTAAAAAATCTTTGCTTAGAGACAGAGGTTTATTTACAAGAACCAATCAATGTAAGAAAAAATAAATAAAAGAATGAAAAAGTTCATGTGGCAAAATTAAGTAGAAGTAGACCTTAATATAGAACATTAATATTTAAATCTAAATTTGTATACTCAAATTCTATCTATTGCTAATGAATATTTTGGAACAAGAATATTAAGTTATGATGCTTATGAATTGGCGCTTACCATTGAGTCGAGATAATGATTCTAATAAAGTATTTATGTTAATTTTTAGGAAAACAATTCCTAAAAATAAATAATCGTAATTTCATTTTCTTTTACTTTTACTATAAATATAAATTATATTTTAATTTAAAACAATTATTTAATAATAAGACTTGAACAGATAGAAACATATATCTTATTTTATAATAAAATTTTTTATAAAAAAACTTTTTTATATTTCTATAAAATTAAATGCTTAAATTTAGGAAAATTACGATGAAGTAATTTAAATTATTTGTAAAAACAATATAGAATTAGATTATTAATATTATTTTTGATTAATATTTATTTTCCTATGTTTAAGTAAAATTAATTCCTTCTATTCACTTATCTTTTACTTATCTTTTTGATATTTGTTAACATTAATTATTTAATTTTTTACTGTTTTATTATAATTGTAATAAAGTATAATGTTAAAATATATTTATGAGTAACAATGAAAATCCTCAAATGTCAACTAAATCTTCATTATTAGAAAGCAATAAAAATGATTCTATTGACAAGGATAAAGAAAAAACTAAATCCTTTACAAATAAAATAGTAAATAAAATATCAAATATAGATGGAGTAAAAGAAATTGAAAGTTCAATAGACAAATCTTCTAATGTCAAGTTCATAACTTTTGGATTATTTGCTTTGATTGGTTTTATAGTAATAATTTATGCCATATTAGTCGCGGTAGTAGCAGATACAGTGATTCAATCTGCAAATGTATTTTTTGTAGTTACGATAATAAGTATTTCTACGTTAGTTGGTACCCTTGTATATCAAATTCGTCCAGTAAAATAGTAAAGTATGGATATCATTATGTAGATATACTTTTATTATCATTATTTAATCTTCAAATAAAATTTAGTCAGCAAAAATACATTCCTTTTCCCATCAAAGGCCATATATATTAAATGTTTGACGGTTTCCTTAAGAATGAATTATTGTATTCTACACTGTATTTATGCTTTCCTTTTTAAGAGTTTACTATGCATCTTTGTCTTTAAAAAATTTTCATTACTGTTATTTCATAAAGATTTACATTTGATTCTTAAAGACGTAATTATGTTCTTTTTGTATATACTATTTACTTAAAGCTTTTCTTACTTCAGGCAAAGCCAAAGTAAAACCAACGTGTATACAATCAAATTTATCATCAGTTATACATTTCAAATTATTATTTTTAATTTGTACTTCAATTAATCTATTGTTTTTTCTTAAATCCTTTAAAATAATGATATCATCATTTAAACTAATTAAAGATATTAATTGTGCTTTCTTTAAAATCTGTCTCCGTTCTAGTTCAATCAAAGCAGACTCGGATATAAATGAAGCAAAAGAAAGAGCAGGATTTTTGTTTTTTTCTATATTATAGATCTCTTCTAATTTTTTTAAAACTTTTCCACTAAAGGTTATTGTTCTCTGACCTGGTTGAGGCATTTAGTATAATGTATATTTAATTTCCTTAATATATTTAACGTTTATATACTATTACTAACCGTTATTAACTATTGCCAGATTTCAATACACCGAAAATCATCAATTGGAAAAAGGATGTAATACCAATAATAAAAGAAAGATTAGCATTATTAAATAACTATGGAATAATTCCTACTCTCAAAACAATTTTTTATTCTCTAGTTTTTTTAAATGTTATTCCAAATTCACATAATTATTATAAATATCTTAGCAAGTATACCAAGCAGGCAAGGATCAGCGGAGAATTGCCTATTGATTGCTTTGCAGACCAGAATTTTCCTAGAATATCAAAATCATTAAATGAATTTGGCAATGCAAAAGAATACGTTCAAAAAATAGTCAATTACCTTGAAGGTATTTCAGCAACTTCTTCAATACAAGAATACCAATTTAATAATAAAGAAAATAAATCATATAATGACATAGAAATATGGGTTGAAAAAAATACGTTAAGTTTTACCTTTCATAATTTATTAAAAAATCATGATATTAACATTGTTTCTAATAAAGGAATTGATACTCCTAAATTCATTAATAAAAATCTAAATCGCTTAAAACAATCTATGAAAGATAATAAAAAGGTGTACGTCAGATATTTTGGCAATTTTGATTTATTTAGTGATAATATTGACACAACAATAAAGAACAATATACAAGCTTTTAATTTAAACATTGATTTTAAAAAAATTGCGATTATTGAAGATCAGATGCGAAAATTTCATTTACCCGAAAATCCTAATCCCGAAATAATAAGAAAACTAGACAAAAACCTACGAAAAGACTTTTTCATTAGTAAATATGGACGACTTTTTCAAATAGAATTAGAATCTCTTCAGGCATATGCCCCAGAAAGATTTAAAAATATCATTATTGAATCCCTAAATAATATTTCAAATAAAGATAAAAAGTATGAAAATATTAAAATGTCTATATGATGGTTTAATTTTAAAGATTATTAATTTTTGTTAAATAATTATATTGAGAATAATACCACATCAATAGAGAAATAAAGAAGATTTGTTACTATTTTATCCATATTATAAGGTAGATCCTTAATTCTCCTCAGTTAATTCTCCTCAGTTATGGTTTTGCTATATTATGTACAACAATATGAGATCGACTACCATCATACCATCATGAAGTTTTCCATTGCAATTTGAAGATATTCATATTTTATATGTATGTCTTCTATTGAATCCTGCAATAATCCAAAAGAATACTATCATCCATGGTTTTGGCTTACGAAGAACTTTTTTATTTGCTTTTCACTTAAGAGAAATGTATATAGAATAAAATATACTTCCTAAAGTTATGTATATCTAAGATATGAATTTTAAAACCATCTCAACAATTTTTGTGATATTAATAACCTTCACCATTTTTACTTTAATACATTATAATACCAATCTAGTGTTTTCAGAGGTTTCAGAATCCACTATAAGTGATTATGAATTTCATGGTTATCTGGAACAAATGAAAGGACATTTAGATGCTTCAATTATAAATGTTCAAAGTAATAATAGTGGATTAGCCGTTGCCCATGCATTACATCCTATTGAAGAAATTGTAGATATAATAAATAATAGACTAATACAAACAAATGAAACCCTAACAAAAGAGTTTTCAAGTAAACTAAATCAGTATGTTCAAACTGTAAGATCTGACAATCTAGATAAAATTAGTATAGAGAAAGCAGAATTAGAGAAATTGCTTAATGATGCACTAGATCAATCAATAGATATAGAAAAAAGAACTAACCGCGACTATATACTCAATGTTACTGCAGAATTAATAAATATTGCATCTGAAGAATTTAATGAAGCAATGTTTAATGGACAAATTATTAATTTATTAGAATACCAAGATGGTCAACAATTTATTAAAAGAGCTATAATGCTTTTGGAGGAATCACAAGCATTCTTAACAGATAATGATAAGAAGTACCTTACCCAGATAATAGGGATGAAAAAAGATCTGGATTTAAAAAGTGATCCTAGTGAAATAGATCGTAATGTGAAAGATATGCTTTGTGAAATTAAAAAAGGATTTTATTGTTAGGCTTTTTAGTTTATTTTATTTGGATGTGCATCTCTGCTATCTAGTATGTGGATGATATCATTTTTATCAATGTCTATATCATGTATAAGTAAGAATTCTCCTGGTGCAGAACCTTTTTTTCCAATGCTCTTTAAATATTTACCGTCAGGTGAAAATACTTGAACTCTATTGTTTTGTGTATCTATGACATATACATTCCCTTTTGAGTCAAAATCAATTCCATGAGGTTCATCAAATTGACCTTCGCCTTTGCCAACAGTTCCCCAGTTGGTAATAAATTTACCATCTTTTGTAAATTTTGTAACAGCACCATTATCTTCATCATTTACATAGACATTATCTTTAGAATCTAGAGCAATAGCATGTAAATGCCTGAATTGGCCATCACCTTCTCCATATTCCCCCCATTGTTTAATTAAATCACCTTCAGGATTAAATTTCTGTATACGGTAAGAATATTTTTCAGTAGTATAGATATTATTCTCAGAATCAAAAGCAACACCCCAAAGTCTATTAAATTCTCCAGGTCCAGTTCCTTTTTTTCCAATGCTCATTATGAACTTCCCGTTAGGATCAAATTTCATAAGTTTTCCATTTCCCCAGTCAACTACCCATACGTTTCCTTCCTTGTCGACATTGACATCTTCCATTTTCTTTGAGAAGAGATTATCATCAGTTGGAGATCCCCATGCCAATAAGAAATTACCTTTAGAATCAAACTTTTGGACGTTCTTTCTCTGTTCATCTGTAACATAGATACTTCCATTTGAATCAACTGCTAGATTATGAGCATGAAGAAATTGGCCATCGCCTGTCCCTTTAGAACCAAATCCTCCAAGGTATGTACCGTTTAAATCGTATTTCTGAACATAATACTTTTGAACATCACTTTCAGTTAAGTCATAGGTTGGTTCATTGTTATTTTGAGAATCAGCGTTGTCCTCACCCTTCTTCTTCTTCTTCTTCGAGACTTGTTGTGGAGAATCTTCTTCATCTTCATCTTCATCATCATCTTCATCATCATCCTTTGTACTTGCTAAAGTCTGCGAACCGTCGCCTTCATTAACATCAAAATAATCCTCTTCTTGAAATTCAAATATCTGAGCAGAGACAGGTTGATAGTTCACATAGAGAGAACTAAAAACCAAGCTAACGGTAATTATAAATACAAATGTAAAACCAGCCAGTTTTAATATCATCTTTTAATAACTAACATATACATGATTTTAAGATTATATTAAGCTTATATTAAATGCTTATAATAAATTTATCTAGATATTTTTATTATTAAACTTATTCATTTTTAATAATAAACTTTTAATTTATAATTAATTTTATAAGATAGACATTAATTAATTGAACTCATGTAGTGGTAACATATTAACAAGAAAATTTAATAATAATATGAAGATTATTACAAAAACTATATCATATCATTGATTCAATATGAATATTTGTTAAAATATGATATTTATCCTTGATTTTTGATAGTTCAGTAAACACGTTAACTATAAAAAAAATAAAATGAAAAGTAGAAAATACCATTATCTAGAAAATGAAATAACCTCTGAATTTAGATTAAAAGGCTTTTGAAGATATATTATTTTCTGTGACAAAATGTTATTTACCCGTTAATGCAGAAAAATTACAGAGGCTACAGATGGTTCGGTGAAGTCTTCAAGATAAAACCAGATGGTCAAGAAGAATATTATGAAAAAGGATTAGCTATGGCGAAATTAGGCAGATATGATGATGCTTTAATCTCATACAATAAAGCAATAAAAATCAAAGTAGATTATTGTGAAGCTTTCTCTACTAAAGGATTAGCAGTAGCAAAAACAGAAAGACATCACTCCGAAAAATTGTTATCATAAAGTCATTGAAATAAAGGCAGATGATATTAGTGTATGGAATAACAAAAGGAGCATAATGAATGTGGAAAACGATTATGATTAATTCTTATTTAGTAAATGTATATTGAAATAAAGGTATCATTTTGGATCATCTTGGAAGATATGAAGAGACGATAAATTATTATGGTAACGCAATTAGAATGAGACCTTATTATATTTATGCTTATTATTGTAAAGTAAAGGATCTTGAAAAGATCGGAAGTTATTCTGATGCTGATAAATACATTAAGATCTCAGATAGAATAGAATAAAGTGATAATACTAATCTTATTTAAATTTCTATTGTTGTATCTAATAAAAAATACAGATTACTTGTACGGTATTAATCAGCTGATTTGCAAATTAAAAATTAGTATAACCCATTTTTAATTATAATTTTTTCACATTCTGTGCTTCTAGGGGATTTATATTGTATCAGTTAAATTTCACAAATGAACGTAATATTTTATGTCTTTTTGTAATCATAATATTTATTACTTTTTTATTTTATTATACTGTAAAGTTCTATATAATAGGACATCTCTTAACTGATTCTCTTAATAACATGATAACCAAATTCTGTTTTTACTGGTTCAGAGATTTGACCCTTTTCTAACTTAAATGCAACATCTTCAAATGGTTTAACCATCATACCTTTTCTAAAAAAGCCCAAATCACCTCCTCGTTTACCACTTGCTTTATCTATTGATAATTCTTTTGCTAAAGTTGAAAAACTTTCACCTTTTTTTAAACGATCAAGAACCATTAATGCTTCACTTTGTTTTTTTAAAAGAATATGCAAACATTTGATTTTATTGGATGACATACCTATAAACAGTATTATTTGTATGTAAATAAAGGATACTCTTATAATTTATCGATATAAAATAGTTTATGTTTTTAACTACAACTAAAATTAAATTTAAGTATAATAGAATAGACTTTCAATGGAGCCATTTTCTGAAATAGAATTGAAATTTATTTTAGATAATGAGATATGTAGAATTGCAACTGCAAAAAATAACATTCCTCATGTGGTGCCGGTCTGTTATATTTATAAAAATAACAATATCTTTTTTGCTACTGATTATAAAACCAAAAAATATCAAAATTTGATGATTAATAAAAGAATCTCAGTAATAATTGATCTTTATGATAAAAAAAATGGAAATAAAGGAATTTATATTGATGGAATGGCAAGTTTAATAGAAAGAGGTAAAGACTTTAAAGATCTTTTTACAATATTTCATAATAAATTTGAATGGGTTAGACTGGATCCATGGAATGAAGGCGAAGCCCCATTTGTAAAAATTCAAATAATAAAAAAAATTTCTTGGGGATTATAATGCAATGCAACATAGAGACAATAACTGAATTTGCAATAACACATTTGAAATATATCACATTTACAGTAACATAGTAATTACAATTTAAGTTTACAAAAATAGGAACTTTATAACAATAAGAATATAGTTCTAAATCAAAGAACCTCATCAATACACTCTTCAAAAGTTAGGATAAGTTTAAAATGCCGTAGGGTCAAGATAGTTTAGCAATGAATAAAAAAAAGATAGAAGACTTATATAATGATGATGATGAAGCAATGGAAAACGTCTTCTTACACCAAAACAAATCCCAAAATACAAAATAATTTTTTCGATCTTTTAAACTTATCTCTTATCTAATTTTTCGGCGCCGAAAAATTCGTAAACTAAATCTAAAAACTCTTTTACTAATGATATTCTTAGAATGATAAAAAATCTTAAATAACTTTATCATCTATAACAAGTCGAGGAACATATTCGCAACCTCAATTATGTGATTAAATCCCAGCCGAGTCATCACAATTGGATAGGCCGAAAATACGGCCTATCCTGTTTCAAAATTTTTAACGAGTTTTAGATATTATTTTCTTTGTCTAGAATATCTGGTTTTTGCTGAGCAATTATATTTGACAAACCCTTCATATAATTTTTGGCAAATGTGGTAACAGGTTGAGAAGAATACCATATACAACCTAATACCTGACAATCATGACATGTTTTAGCAATGTCCCATTTAGGAGATTCCCATATTTCATCTATACTTTGTTCCAATAGGTTATATGTATTTTCTGGAGAATTATATTTCCAGCAAGGAACAAGTACAGTTCCATTCCCATTTATAAATATACTTTTCCAAACACCGCATTCATCATATAGTCCCCTTCCATGGTCAATAATTTGCTGAAAATACTCTAATGGTATCATTATTTTAGGATGAGTATGTTTTTTGCCATAATCAAGTATACTTTCGCACACAGCAATCATAGTTTTTCTGTCTGGCAATAACGAATAGTCAACATCAGATCTATCTTCTACAAATGTAAAAGATACTGCATTAGATCCAAGTTCTTTTGCTCTATCAAAGTAAGTCTGATTAATAAATTCCTCAGTATTATATTTTGTTATTACCGAGTTAAAATAATGAGGGATTTTGTGTTCATTTAAAAGTAAAAGGTTCTCCATTACTCTATCATATACGTTTTTTGAAACTCCTCTTATTTTACAATAGGATTTTTCATAAACAGAATCTATACTACAAGTAATGAATTGAACATATTTTTTTAATTCTTTTAGATCAATAGTATGTAATAATGAACAATTTGTAATCAATGTGATAGGCATATTTAAAGTATATAAATAAGTAACCAATTCCATGAAATCTTGCCTACTAGTAGGCTCTCCTCCTTCTATAATAGACCAGATACAATATTTTGATACTTTATCAAAAATACTTTTCCATTGTAAAGTTGAAAGGTCATTCTTTTTCGCAAATTTAAATTGATTGATTTTATCAGGATCACCAAAAGGACACATAGGACAATAAAAATTGCAATAATGGGTTAAGCTAAATACAGCAATTAACGGGCGTTTTTTGCCTATAAAACGATTAGCTGACCATTTACTTAAAAGCTTAATTGTTCTAATAGTATCTATTACCATATACTTTAATAACATAAAAACTATAAATTATTTTTTGATTTGTATAAAGAAAATTTATTAAAATTCAAACTATAAATATTGAATAAAGTAATTAATAAGAATGAAAATTACTAAAAAAGTCTTTAAATTCTATTTGATTATTACCTTAGGAATTTTCTTACCGTTGACTTTTTTTTCTATAGGAGCAATAACAACTGATTACAGTAATATTAAAGGGGCATATGGACAAGGAGGACACGGACATAATTTGCCTCCATCGATTATAGGGGACAGAGAAATATCTCTAAATTTTAATAACCCTCAAATAAATTCCGCTACTGAAAAAAATGTAATTAACTTTGCATTGGTTGATAACAAAACAGGAAATAATATTCCTCATGTCACTTATATTGTAAGTATTTATAATCAAGAAAATAAAAATGCATTTACTGCAAATCTTCATGGACATGATGGAGAAATTAAACTAGAATTTCTTAATACAGGGTTGGAAGGATACAATATACAAGCAAATTACGATACGCTTGCAGCCAGTTATGTATCTGATTTTGGAAGTCCTATAAAAATAGATGGATCTATATTTAGCGATCCTGGAAAATATAGAGTAGTTACAGAGATAACTGGAATAGATTTTGATAATACTTTTTTACCAGAACCTTTAAAATATGAATACAATATCGAAGTAAAGTAAAAAATACAATATCATGATTTAACTTCTTTTATCAAATTTTACATAACAAAAAAGCGATTATGATAAAAATTAGAATTTTATTAAATACTTTTTGATAATTATGTATAGATAATGAAATTCAAAGATCAAATAATAGCAATAACAGGAGCTTCTTCTGGAATAGGAATGCAAGCCGCAGTTGACTTTTCAAATAAAGGAGCAAATACTATAATTCTAATTTCAAGAAATAATATGAAATTAAATAAAGTAAAGGAAAAGTTAAATCCAAATTGCAATGTCGAGATATACCCATGTGATGTTTCAAATAAAAAAATGGTGTATGATATGAGTAATAATATTTTAGAAAAAGTAGGAACTATTGATATTTTAGTTAATAACGCAGGTTTTGGAATATATGGAAAAGTTATTGATCAGACAATAGAGGATATTGAGAAGGTTACATCAACAAACTACATGGGAATGATTTACTGTACCAAAATGTTTCTGCCTTGTATGGTTAAAAGAAATCATGGGCATATAGTAAATGTTGCTTCTTTAGCAGCTAGTTTTGGAATACCGTGTATGGCTGCGTATTGTGGATCTAAATTTGCGATGTTAGGATTTTCTGAAGCTTTATATCACGAATTAAAAAATACAAATGTAGGTATTACAGTTGTAAGTCCAATTGCCGTTAAAACTAACTTCTTTGACAATGAATCATTTAAGGGAAAAATGCCACATAAATTAGGATATGTACTTGATCCTAAGACTGTTTCAAAAGCTATTCTTAAAGCTGCTTACTCAAAGAGACTAGAGATAGTTGTTCCATTTTTTGTTAGATCTGCAGTATGGTTAAAACAGACTTTTCCCTATTTAATCAATCCAATAGTAAGTTCATCATTCAAAGATGGAAAATAGATAATCTAAAATAGTTATTATTCAAACAAAAGATTAGAGTATTTTATACATATTCAGTTATTAGCTCCCAAGACATTCAAGATATCTTTAGCTTTTATAATAAACTAGTTCTTACCAAAAAAAATATTACAATTATTTTATTTTTCCTTCTCTTCTTAATTCTGACATTATTTTCATAAGAGTATCATAATCAATATTAACTTCATTTAGAATAATATAATGATCAGTTTTTTTGTTTTTCTTTATAAACTTTTCAACAAGAACTTTTTGTTTTTGATAATTCCGATCGATCACACCTATAATAATAATTCTCTGCTTTATGTATTAGTCATTATAAATGTTATTTATTATACTAAATGAATTGTAAATTAAAATTTATGATTAACGATTGTTTATTCAAAGTGAATTGTATATAAAATGAAATAGATTATTTTTTAGATTTTAATCTTTTATTCAAAGTCTTTTGCTGTGCTAGTGTTTCTCTATATTAAGGTCAGCTTTTTTCATCAATCGTTCTCAAATACGGCATAATTATTTCGATCGCTATTGATATTGACATGAAAGATCTATCGTCATTCCTATATATTGTAATGGAAAAGTCCTATGATAATTATGGTTATCTCTACTAAATGCCGAACCCTTTAAAGATGTAGTATT
>DASVFI010000030.1:0-3282 GCA_036380115.1 Nitrososphaeraceae archaeon
AAATGAGAATATTTGAAAATAATGATGTTATTGAAGCATCATGCAGTGATTGTAACATATGGAAAAGATATTAATCAATATTATTTTTTGAAATCAGATATTTTTTAATAACTTCCTCCAGAGGAATATTTGCTAGACTTGCCTTGCTTTCGTTTTTTTCATCAATAGAAAGCAAATTTGTTAAACTAGATGGTAGCATTGATAATAAACCTATTGCTTTGATTGGTTCTGAATTTTGAATTAAATATCGACATGTTATTGAAATGCCTTTTCTTGCAGCATTAGGTTCTTTCCTTAATCTATTTGCAAAATTTTCTACCATCACGTCCATAAATAATATTTGACTATAAATTAATCAATAATTAAATATAATATTTTACAATATCTATACATAGACAATGAATAAGAATATTTTGCATAATAATAGATAATTACTACTTCTAATGTTTTAATAAATTGCCCATAAAGAAAATTAAATTATAATCCTATAGTTAAATAAAATAGTTAAATAAAAAATGAATTGATTTTTAGTAAAATTTAATCCCTTTTGTATTGTTTTGATTCATCTTTGGTTATCTTAAAATAAACAGTATCACCATCAAATCGTTCTATTAGATTTTTAGGAAAGTAGAATCTGTCTTTGGCTACAGTTCCTTTTTTTGTTATCACATGTTCTCCTAAAATCTCTTGAACTTCACCAAAATCAGTATCATCTCCCAGCCCTCTTGCTTCTTTTTTTATAATGTCTTGTATATTAGAGTCATTTAGAGGAATATCACTTGACATACTTTCTAAAGTTCAACATTTTATATAAGTTCTAACAATTAAAATAAAAGAATTTTTTTATATAATATAAATAAATGTGATCGCTTATTCTAAATTGAAAATATTTTTCAAGGGTTAATAAACGATATTGTTGATAATAGATATAGAGTACTATTTTGAGTATGGAAAAAAATTATGATAGTAATAGAAAAAAACAAGAAGAGATAGATGCTAAACAAAATGAGATTGTAGAGAACCTTGACAATGTTTCTTTAAAAGATGTAAAAGAATCAAAAGAAGAGGCTAAGATATTAGGTGATTCTGATAAAGAATAGACAATTTCTCGAACTTAAAAGCAGTAAAAAATTATTTAAAGTATGCAAAAATAGCATTTTATGGAAATTGTATTACTTGTAAATTGGTTATGCATAGAGGCACAATCTTGTAAAGAAACAGGAGATATATCCAATATTTTTTCTACTATAATAGGCACAGTATTGGGAATTTTAATAGGTGCTTTTATTAGTTGGCTAGTATATAATAGACAAGAAAAAACTGCAAATAAACAAGAACAAGTTCTAGAAAAAATACATGAATTTGAAGAGAAACACGATAGAATATTGAAAAATATATTAAAACTAGATGAGAAGATAGACTCATTATTAGAAAATAAGAGCCATTAAAGACAAAATTAAAATTTATTATCATTAATTATTCAAACTTAAAACTATTTTTTACTTGTAGTAAAAAAAAATCTATTCCTTCATCAATTATTGACCGACTCAGATAATCATAATAATATTTCTATATTTTAATAACGAATTAATCTTTACTTAAGGTATATCTATTGTTTTAGTGATATAAAGCCATAGCCTTCTTCTCTATGTAACCCAAGAACCATAGAGAAAGAAAAGGAAGACACGACTATGCTTGAATCTTAAATATTCTAGTGCATAATACTGAAAATAGTTCTAATAAATTTATATAATTACGATAAAAATAACCTTATATTGAGTTAATCAAACGGCAAAAGTAAATTAACATCAGCAAGATTAAATCTACAGAATAGAATTAATAATAATAAAGTATCTGTTCTTACTGAAACATTTTTCAATTGTAATACTTGCGGAAAAAATATTCAAAAAAATCCAATCTTATGTTATATATTCATAGACTATTTTTGTAGTAAAAAATGCCATGATCAAAAACATAAATTAAATTTGAAAAAGATTATGGTGTAAATTAATTTATTCTTTTGATGTATTTTAAAATAATATTCATAAAAAAATTCAATGATATAAGCAGATCATTTTGCATATTTTGTCATGTAACTTGGAATGTTCAATGAATATCTTCTTACAAATATAATACCAATAATGTTTTAAATATCACGGCAACTTCTATTTAACTAAAAGAAATATATCTATCATATGATTCTATAGTAAAGAATTATAATATCTATTAAATGATAATAAATATAGTATAAAAAATGGTAATGATAAAAAATAATATTTCTAGTTATAATATTCCAAAACAATTTCTTAATTATATAAATTATGAATTAAGTTTTTTTGAAAAAATTGTAGATAGGAAATTTTTAATTAATATTTTAAGAAATGACAGATTTGAATTAAAGGTATCTCAATCAAAAGAAGATGATAATAATAATAACGATAAATCAAAATATCAACTAATCTATAGAACAAATAATCTTTATCGATTTATTAAAAATTTATTGATGATTAGAGAGTATTTAATTAAAAATTTTAGTAATAAGATAATAACAACATAACAAAAACAATATTATAATTAATCAAAAAGGAAAAAATTTGTATTTTTTATTTTTTTATTAAGATGATTTTTCTTAATATTTATTATTTATTATGGTCATTGTGATTGTGAATCAATCATCGCAAACAGCAAATTCTTTTCATATTCTTTCTTTGATCTTATAGAATAAGAATCTCCAAAGCAACACATTCCACATTTTCTTTTTCTTGAATTGCCTTCTTTTAATGGATCAAATTGATAAGAGCAACTTCTACATTTTATTAATTTCTTTTGTTTAACTAATTGTTGTTGCATAACTTTAGTATACTCAGTTTACCCATATATAGTTTACTTGGTCAACGTAGTTTATTAAGTAAAAAATGTATACTTAAATATTTAATAGACAAAATAATAGTATACCAATGAGTACTCAGTTGACCAAGTTAATCAAAGTAAAGGATGATACTTATGAAAGATTATCTAATAGGGGAAAGAAGAATGAAACCTATGATGATATAATTCGTAAACTGTTAGATTTAGCAGAAGATGAAAACAATAAAAAATGAACATCATTGATAAATACAAAAATCTAGGTAAAAAAGATAAATCCGTTTTTCTTCTAATATTCATTGTTGCTTTTACTATTGTGATATGGATTCTAGTTATAAATAACTTATTTCATCCTCTTCTTGCGATGTTGTTAATGTTTTTAATGGTTGTGATTGTTCGTATAGATATGAAGAATAA
>DASVFI010000031.1:0-4417 GCA_036380115.1 Nitrososphaeraceae archaeon
GTAGATCCTTCGTTAGTATGTTTTTCTTCTATTGCAGTTGTATGAGTCTCATTACCTTCTTGAGCATATGATGGAACATTATTAAAAACTCCTACAAGAATTGAGAGAGTTAAAATTGCGACAATGCTATATTTTTTTATATTTTGCATTTAACTTTTCTTAAGTAAATCTACTTTTATACTTTATAGTATAAACATCGAATATTTTTATACAAAATGGTTATTTATTTATTTTGACTTTTCCATTCAAAAGCTGTACCAAAATATTTTTATGTAAATTATAAATATTGTTCTTGTTGTTAAGGAATTACAATAACCCTGGAGCTTTTTACAACAAACCAAGACTGTTGGTTTTAATTGCAAGTATTGTTATTTCATTATCTGTAGTTCCATTTATTCTTCCTCATGTTTTTCATCCTGAAATGATCTATCATATTCTATTGCATCTTGTTGCTTTGATAATATCTCAATTCCTTGCTGTTGTTTCTATTATGGCTTATCTTAAAGCCAGAACTGCTCGTATATTGTTTATGACCTTAGGATTTATGACGCTAGTTGTTGCTGAATATGTGTATTTATTAAATTCTACAAAGGATTTTCATGTAATGTTTATTCCACACATTAATATTGAACTCTCTCATGTCATCTTGTTAATCATGGTTATATTTTTTGGTATTTCTTTCTTGAAAAGCCCAAGGTGATATTTGGTATGACTAAGAAGAAATATGAAAAAGAAATTAATTCAATTCAAGACAAGATAATTCAATTTGTTAATGATTTTCCTGGTATAAGATATAGAGAACTTTTAAGGATAACCGGCGTATCTAATGGTGTTTTGTCTTATCATTTAAATCTCTTGGATAATTCTGGAAAGGTCAGAGTGCACAGAATTAACAATAGAGTAACAAGATACTTTTCTTATGATGTTTCCACTCTTGAATCGAATTCAATAGGATTTTTACGCCAAAATACTACTAGAAAAATTATTTTGTATATCTTAGAATTTGGTCCTTGTGGATTCAATGATATCGTGACATATACAAAGAAGGTACCTTCCACTGTCTCTTGGCATTTATCACGATTAAAAGATGCAAACATTATCAATGTACGTAAACAAAATGACCTAAATTATTATGAAATCAAAACTGACAAATTCATCCTTCAAAATTTATTAAATAAATATCAAAGTAGATTTATGGAAAAAATTGTTGATGATTATGTAGATATGATGAATGAATTCTAATGTATTTACACTCTGTTCTTCTATTTTATTTTTTGTTGAATGTTTCACTTTCAATTAAGTAAATGAAGATGACCTTTAAGAGGTCATCAATGAAATGAAACTATTAGACAATCGGTGAATATGTCCTTTTGTCTGAATACTTTATTCTTTGAATATTAATAATCTTATGGTACATTCGATGAATGTACATTATTAATATAATAAGAATAAAATAATTTTTTGAACTGGAATTTAGATTTTGTTATTGAAAAGAAGAAAACATTGCTGAAAAAGAATATAGAAACGGCGTAAGAGGTTTCAAGAACAAATAGTTTAAAATTGCTTAAAAAAAGGTATTTAAGATAATGACTATTCTACATGTCCCAAGCCATCATTATTTGGATTGTCATCATTCAAGTCAAAAATTGGATTATTTCCACCTGCTAGATCACTTGGTAATTGCTGATTACCTTCATAATATTCCTCGATTGAACCAAGAGTTCTCTGAACGTTGATGTCTATAACATCTCCAGGATTAAAAGTAACAGATTCATCCGAGAAGTTTATCAAGTCAACATCGGTGTTTCTAGGTGAACCACCGTTCAGAGGATCAGGAATATGAGCATGGTATACACAGCTACCTGCCGTAGATGCATGATCAATATAGTATAATGGGACAAAATCAACATGTGTCATTTCTCTGGATTCATCAAAATGACCTGCAATAACTGAAACTAACGGTTCATGTGTATTTGGATCACATGGTCCTCTATATAGAAAGTGACCAGAAAAAAAGTTTGGACTAGAATCATATAATGGGACAACACCCAATGGAGGCAAAGTTATTTCGTTTAAATTAACATGGGTATTATCAGGTATATTATCACCTTGGACTCCTGCTTCAAAGCTATGGCTTGCATATACATCCAAAGGCATCAAAGATAAAGATCCTAAACTCATCAGTGTTGCCATAATAACTGCAAATATCTTAGTTTTTTGTGGTAACATTATTTTGAAAATACTAACGAAGTATAAAAAACATTTGATACATTCATCGAATACTACCAATAATTTTAAAATGTAAAATATTATGTTGTGTTTACTTACATCTATAAAATTTATATGTCTATTAGATAAAATGTTATTATCATTATTCGACATATGTACCAATGTATTTTTATTTTTGTTATGAACTGCTTTTTGTATGAAGAAATCATATAAGTCTTCATCAACTATATTGATACTCCTTGCAAGTATCGCGATAATTTCACCTAGTTATTATGCTCTAAATGAAGCTATGGCATTTCCACATGCAAGTATAATAATAGAGCCCGAGGAAGAACATGCAAATCCTATTGAATTAGTTTTAGGGCATACAAATGAACCTGCATTTGGCAAACTTCCAGGTATACATGATGGAAAACACTATCTAGAAGTTGATTTATCCGATGAAGCAACAACACTACCTATTCCAAATTCTACACTCTTTGCAGATAAATACTATTTCCAAGATATACAAAGTTTTGAAAATGCACAAAGTCTAGAAGATGCAGATGCTATTGAACTAAATGTCCCAGTTAGTCCAGTATTTGGTCAAGCTGGTACTTTTTATAATAGACAAGTTGTCGATGAAGGCATATATGGATATACCATTCGAGGCGTAATTAATTATTATGATGTCGCTGAAGTACCAATAGAAGTAACAAAATTTTGTAGTATTGAAGGTGAAGATCTTACCAAATTTGATAGTCCAGGTTGGACAGGAAGCTTTGGTTGTCCCGAAAATATAAAAGATATATTCTTCCCACGCGATGGGAAATATCCTGATGGTTATCCCCCAAAATATCCTCAAAATGACAGAGAAGCCGGACCCGGCAATTATTAGAACCGGTATGTCCATTGGAACAAACGTAGTTGAACCATATAAAAGAATGAAATAAACTTTTTACCATTTTTTTAGAGTTGATTATATAATTGTATAATTGTAAAATAAGCAGTATAAAAATATGAATAATAAAAATAAAGAAAAAGAATTAAACTTCCATAAATTTTCAACATTGACAATTGGGGGGGAAAAGGTTGGAAATCTTTATAAATAGATTAAATCATATTTAGATAGAACTTATTTACCAATAACAAGGAATTTAATAAAAAAAATGTATTTTAAAATTTTATTTATTTACTCTTTTCATCCTTCATTTTATCGTGTATAAATCCATTGATAAATTCATCTACAACTCCTCTAATTGGTTGACCATTGAAGTGTTGACTAGTCTGTATTATCCAAACTTATGCTTATTGTGTTATAATTATTTATTGATATTTGTGTTTTTACTTCACTCCATTCTGGTCTTAAGAGATCTTTCTTTTCTATCACATCTATTATACCCTTTATCTTTGTTGTACCATCTGGTTGAACTTGAATTGCACTTGCTGTTAATTGTCTTGCTTAAAATTTATAGAATAATATTATTACAGTAAGTTCCATCAAAATGAACCATTGTCAATTTTGAACCAAAATCAGTAACATTTCCATTAACTACTTCTATTTTCCATTTACCATCAAGAATATAACTTGTTTGTTCATTTAATTGCATCGGTGGTTGTTGTTGTTGTTGTTGTCCATCTTTGATTATTAGAAAATCTATTGAACCTTTTGCAGAAAAGTTATTTTGACCAGTTGTTGCTTCTGTTGCTGTTTCTGCTGTCTGTCCATACACAAGAGATGATGTATGAATAATACTATCACAAATAGTACAAATCAAGACTGAACTACGATAAAAAAGGTTATTCTTTGATTATTCATCAAGATAAACTAGATTGATATTATAAAAGAATTAGAGATGATTTATCGACGATAAGATACATTAATAGATCCAGAAATAATAATAATAATATTAGAAATATTAGTGATATTTATTATCCATCTATCAATAATAAAGAGAAAAGATAATCACAGAAAAAAGGATTTTAAAAATAAGAAGGCAATTATAAACTTTTAAGAATAAGTATGGATAAGATCATTATTGTCATTTCAAAAATACAATGGATTATGGTTATTGATTTCAATAATAACCATTTTATTTATTGCTTTTTCATCCAATAGCATTATTATAAATTCTACAAATACAAGTCAAGCAGATAATAACAATAACAATAATAACAATAATAATTTTACCATATCCTGTAACATATC
>DASVFI010000032.1:0-21139 GCA_036380115.1 Nitrososphaeraceae archaeon
TTAGAAACTTATAATATTAAAGGAAAAAAAATTCATTTGATTGCAAATGGAAGAGTAATAAATTTAATAGCAGCTGAAGGTAATGCATCAGAAGTAATGGATCTATCCTTTGCAAATCAATTGTTATCTATATTGTATATTGCAGAAAATTATAAAAATTTAAAAAAGAAACTTTATCAAGTTCCTAAAGAAATAGATGATCAAGTAGCTAAACTAGCATTATCTGCCTTTGGCATAAAAATAGATAAACTTAGCCAAAGACAAATTGACTATTATTATAACGACTCTTCTCTTTAATAAAAAACTTTTCTTTTTTTAATCTAAAATAAATTTTCATTGGTATAATCAATTTTATATATAAAATGAATAAATAGGAACCCAATATCATTTTATTACCGAAATTTAAAATCACTATTACATCATGCTTAGTAATGAGAATAATATTAATTTTCAAATTGTCAATGAAAAAAATCCCTCTAGTAATATCACGAATAATTTGTCTGAAACAAATAAACCAATAATAATTACTACTGCTCTTCCTTATGCTAATGGTGAAATTCATCTTGGACATATATCTTCAACCTATCTTCCAGCAGATATATTTACACGTTTTTTACGAATTTCACAACAACAGGTATTTCATATTTGTGCAACTGATGATTTTGGAACCCCTATTATAATCAAAGCTGAAAAAGAAAATCTAAGACCTGAAGAGTTTGTTGCTCATTGGAATAAACGTGATAGAGAAGATTTTTCTGCAATTGGAATTTCCTTTGACAAATTTTATCACACAAGCTCTAAAGAAAATAGAGTGTTTGTTCAAAATGTTTTTAATAAATTAATGCTTAATGGTCATATATATGAAAAAGAAGTAATTCAATTTTATTGTGATTTTGATAAAAAATTTCTTCCAGATAGATATGTTGTAGGAATTTGTCCTTATTGTAAATCAGAAGATCAATATTCTGATCTTTGTGAGAAATGTGGAAGAGTTCCGGAAGAAATATTAGAACCCAAATGTGGAATTTGTGGGAGGCCGCCAATAAAAAAGAGCAGCAATCATTATTTTTTTAAATTGTCTAACTTTTCCAATGAACTAAAAGAATGGCTAAATTCGAATAATAATCTTCAACCTGATGTAAAAAATTATGTTCTCTTCTGGGTTAACGAAGGCTTACAAGATTGGGATATTACTCGTGACCTTGAATGGGGAATAAGTATACCCTTAGAGGAGGCTAATGAAAAAGTATTCTATGGCTGGTTTGATAATCATTTATGCTATATTTCTACATTTAATACTCTCATGAAAGAAAGATTTAATGTGAATGGAAAAGATATTTGGAATAAATCATTAATATATCATTTTATTGGAAAAGATATAATTTATCATCATTTCCTTTTTTTACCTGCTATAAGGATGGGAATTGATAGTGAATATAAACTTCCTGATTATATTCCTGTTAGAGGTCATTTAATGCTCTATAACAAAAAAATATCAAAAAGCAGAGATTGGTATATTAGTTTAAAAGAATTTATTTCAAAATTTAATCCTGATTTTTTGAGGTTTTATATTGCCACTATAAGTCCTTCTAATCAAGATGATATCAATTTTGATTGGGATGTTTTTTACAGCAAAATAAATAATGAACTTATAGATAATATAGGTAATTTTATAAATCGAACTTTATCTTTTACTAAAAAAAATTTTAATGGAATTGTACCTGAACCAGGCATTTATGAAGAAGATGATAAAAATGGGATAGAAGCAATAATGAACTTATCTAAATCTAGTAGAGAATGTTTACTCAACATAGAAACAGATAAAGCACTAAAAATTATTTTAAAATTTTCTAATTTTTTTAATCAATATTTTCAAAAGAAACAACCATGGAGTAATAAGGATACATCATCAACTACTATCTATATTTCAATTAATGCAGTAAGAACACTTGCAATACTTTTAGCACCATTTATACCAAATTCTGCTGAGAAAATTTGGTTACAATTAACTGATAATAAAAGCAATCTATGGGAACAAACATGGAATGATTCATCTATATTAAGAATAGAACCTGGTCATAGAATAGGCAAAAATTTTCCTATATTTAAAAAAATTGAGAAAATCGAGATAGAAAAAGAGAAAATCAAATTAGGAAAAAATGGTTAATGTTATTTATCGTATAAAATGAATAAATATAAAAGAGGACTTATTATAGGAAGATTCCAACCATTTCATAATGGACATTTAAAACTTATTGAGCAGGTTTTAGAGGAATGTGATGAATTGATAGTAGTTATAGGAAGTGCTCAATTTAATTATATGTATAAAGATCCTTTTACAGCTGGAGAAAGGATAGAAATGATCCATACTACAATATCATTCCAAAGAATAGATCATTGCAAAATTTTTTTAATTCCTTTACTGAATTTTGAAAATAATGCATGTTGGTTAGAATATGTGAAGTCAATGGTTCCAACATTTGAAATTATCTATTCAGGAAATGAATATGTTCGCTATCTTAGTAAAAAAGATACTATTGTTAGAGAACCAATCTTCGTCAATAAAATAGAATTTAATGGAGAAAATATTCGCAAATTAATTGTGAATAATGAGAAATGGGATGATTTGGTTCCTATTCCTGTAAAAGAATTAATAATGAATGTAGGTGGAATTGAACGTATAAAAGTACTATCAAAGTCGGACACTATTCCTCAGAAATGGTGAAAAAATAATGCAAAAAAAAAGAGATTGTCCTATTTGTTTAAATTGTGGTACTAAAAAGTTTAAAATTATTGGAAAAAGCAAAGACGAAAAGTTTATTAAAATTCAGTGTTTAAAATGTTTAAAAATGTCGCTAATATAGTATTTTTTTGGATACATTATAATCGTTTTTACTAATATAATATGACAATTACTCTATAATAAATTCTGCATTATTACAATCACAAATTTTTTATGCTCTTCATTATGTAATAATACTATACAATTAGGCATTTTGCATTCATATTTGATGGTGACAATTTTTACAGATGATATCTATATCAGTTCCATCTTCATTAATTCTTTTGGAATTAGGCACCTTAAGCAATCAACAACATCAAATACGATATACTCATAGTATTCTATAGCAAATATAATATTTCAATATTCTAATAGTGAAGATTTAACAGTTATTATTTATAAAACCTCTTTTTTTATATTCTTCTATGGTTAAGAAATGGAGGGATCAAGATGTCAGTATTGATTCTTTAAAAAATCAGACAATTGCAGTAATAGGATATGGAATACAGGGAAAAGCTCAAGCTAATAATCTTAAAGATTCAGGTCTTAATGTGATTGTAGGATTACGAAAAGGTGGAAATTCATGGAAAATTGCAGAAGATGATGGACAAAAAGTTATGGAAGTAGAAGAAGCTGCTAAAAACTCTGATATAATTCATATATTAATTCCTGATATGGAACAAGGAAATACCTATAAAAGTGAAATCAGTAAATATATAACTGAAAATAAAGCACTATGTTTTTCCCATGGTGCTTCAATTCATTGGAAATGGATAGAACCTCCAACCAATGTTGATGTTATTATGGTTGCCCCTAAAGGTCCTGGTCAAAGAGTTAGAGAACTATTTCTGGAAGGATTTGGTACTCCATCTTTGATTGCAGTATACCAAGATTACACGGGAAATGCTTTAAAGCGTGTTCTTAGTTTAGCAAAAGGAATTGGGAGTACTAGGCCAGGAGTAATAGAAACTACCTTCAAGGAAGAAGTGGAAACTGATTGGTTTGGAGAACAAGTTGATCTTTGTGGAGGAGCTCATTCTTTGGTCATAAAAGCATTTGAAACTTTAGTTGAAGCAGGTTATCAACCAGAAGTAGCCTATTTTGAATGTTTACATGAATTGAAATTAATAGTAGATCTTATTCAAAAGTATGGTCTTACGGGAATGTACAATCGTGTCAGTGAAACAGCACGTTTTGGAGGTTTAACAAGGGGTCCACGGGTAATAGATGAATCCGCCAAGTCTAAAATGAAAGATGTCTTATCAGAAATACAATCAGGACAATTTGCAAAAGAATGGTTAACAAGGTATCAAGATGAAGGAAAGGATGCATTCAAATTGTATATACAAGAGATAGAAAATCACCAGATTGAAAAAGTAGGCAAAGAGATGAGAAACATGATGTGGCCAAAACAAAGCAATTAGATTCTAATTTTTATTAAAATAAATTGTCAATATATACCTTATTTCTGTTGGCTAGTTATGAACTAATGATTTATATTTATTTACAAGTCAATAATATTATATATTAATAATAAGGAGATAAAATAATGGTTGAAATTAGTGGAATTATTGGAATAGTCTTTACAATTATAATTATAGGCATCATAGCCTATCAGATTTACAAACGTCGATATGGTATTGGCACAAAGCCTCAATTTACCGGTTTTGGAGGAAGACAGCACCCTCGAGGTGGTGTAACACCTGAAGGTGAACCGTTAGAATCATATTCTACTCCTGCATATAATAAATCGTTGTTTAGAGTCATAATTCCTGCTGTTATAGGGCTAATTATTGTAATAGTTTTAGTAACTGCAAGTGTCAAGACAATTGATGCAGGACATAGAGGAGTTTTATTGCAATTTGGTGCAGTTGAACCAAATACAAGCCTTGAAGAAGGTCTTCATTTTGTAGTTCCATTTCGTGACCAAGTAATGCCAATTGAAGTAAGAACACAAAAGGTCGTTGTTAGTTCTACTTCTGCTTCTAAAGATCTTCAGGAAGTTAGTACAGAAGTTGCTCTCAATTATCATATACGACCAGAATCAGCTCAGCTACTTTATAGACAATTAGGCTATGATTATGCTAATAGAGTTATATTACCTGCCATCCAAGAATCGGTAAAACAAGTGACTGCTCGTTTTAATGCTGAGGAACTAATTACCAACAGAGAGACTGTTAAGAATCAAATTGAACAGCAAATACAAGCCAGACTTGCAAATTATAATATTGTACTAGAAACTCTTTCAATTACGGAATTCAGATTTTCAACACAGTTCACCAAAGCTATAGAAGCTAAGGTGGAGGCTCAACAGAGAGCTTTGCAAGCACAAAATGAATTACGCAGAATCCAAATTGAAGCTAATCAGACAGAGGCAAAAGCAATAGGAGAACAAAGAGCAGCAATTGCACAAGCAACAGGTCTCAAACAAGCAAATGTACTAAAAGCTGAAGGTGAATCTGAAGCTATTAATATTATTGATCAGCAATTGAGGGAAAGTCCATCATACCTAGAATGGCTTAAATCCCAAAGATGGGATGGCCAATTGCCTTTGGTCCTTGGCGGAGGAAGCGGAGGGCAAGGTGCTACGCCATTTATAGAAATTCCAACTGCCAGAAATAATGAACAAAACGCTACTGATAGATGAAGATAAAACCATTCTTTAATCTCATCTACAGAAATTAATTTTCCTTTTTTAGAATTTCAGAGTATATTTATAAAACAATTTTAAAAATTCTGATTTTATATTTTTGTTTTTGTTTTTATATTTGAATTGATGTGATTGATAATTGTAGTTAGTGGTGTACCGGGACCAAAGTTTCCGGTTATTCCTTCCTTTTCTAACAGTTTTTTATCCTTTTCAGGAATTACACCTCCACCGATAAGTAAGATATCATCAATACCTTGTTCCTTTAGTAGTTTAGCAACTTTAGGAAATAATGTTAAATGTGCACCATTAAGTAAACTCATTGCAATAACATCAACATCTTCGTCAATAGCAGTTTTGGCAACTTGTTGAGGAGTACAAAATAATCCAGAATAAATTACTTCCATTCCTGCATCTCTTAATGCTCTACATATAACCAACGCTCCACGATCATGCCCATCTAAACCCATTTTTGCAACTAAAACTCTAATACGTTTGACTTGTTGAGTTTGATTAATGGTCATATTCTAATAGTAATTATCTAGTGGGATTTTAAATCTTTATCGTATTTTCCTTTATTTTATATACAAACTTATAGCAATAAATCTAAAGGATTCTTTCATTATTAATTTTATTTAAATTTGAATTATTTAATTAAAATATTATTTATAACTAATTATATACTAAAATTTTTGATGTTATATTGCTGAAAATAGTAGAAGGAATATTAGAAGGAGATAGACGTTCACTTTCAAGAGCAATCTCTTTAATAGATAATGAAGAAGGAGAGTACCAAGATATTATTCGTCACATTTATAAAAAGACAGGGAAAGCAATGACTATTGGATTTACTGGTCCAGGAGGGTCAGGCAAAAGTTCTTTAATTGGAAAATTGGTAAAGGAATTCAAAGGATTTGGTTACAAGATAGCAATAATTGCCGTAGATCCTACTAGTCCAATAACTGGTGGTGCGATTCTGGGAGATCGGATTCGTATGCAAGGCAATATAATAGATAATTCTGATTTATTTATGAGAAGTATCGCCTCAAGAGGGGCTATTGGAGGCGTTTCAAAATCATTAAGAAATATAATTAGAATCCTTGATGCAGCAGGTTATAACTTAATAATAGTCGAGAGTGTAGGGGCAGGCCAATTAGAAATAGAAGTATCCAAAATAGTAAATCTTACAATAGTTCTTTTTACTCCAAACACAGGAGATAAAATACAAGCCATTAAAGCAGGAATTACTGAAATAGGCGATATATATATAGTAAATAAAGCAGATATCGAAGGAGCCAATACTCTTTATAATACACTAAAGGATTTAATTGGTGAAACAGAAAAAAAGCCTACTATATTAAAATGCTCTGCAAAAACTGGAATGGGTGTTAGAGACATAGCAGAAAATATTAATAACATGCTTAACGATCGACTTAATCATTTCAAAGAGAAAGAACAAGGATTATTAGAAATTGAATTAAAAGAAATGGTTTTAAATATCCTAGAAGATAAAATCTTAAACATGTTGGACAATAATCCTTCATATCATAATTTCATTGATAAAATACAAAATAAAAAAGTAGACCCTTACCAAGCAGCAGAAGATCTTGTTTCCAGACTCTTAAACAATATGATTAATGAATATCCAAAAAATATCAAAAAGCGTTAGGAGTTGAAAGTCAGAAATGTCGAAACAAAAAATGTCTAAAGAAGAAGAAATAAAAACTGACTCTGGTTTTTCAGTTAAATCAGTTTATAATCGAAACAGTATTGCAAAGAAAAATATTAAAGATGAAAAGCCTGGTAAATATCCTTTTACAAGGGGAATCCATGATCTGATGTATCGCCAGCGTCTCTGGACTATGAGACAATATAGCGGATTCGGAAGTGCCGAAGAAACTAACAATAGGTTTAAGTTTCTTTTAGATCATGGTCAAACAGGTTTATCTCTTGCCTTTGATTTACCTACGCAGACAGGACGAGACTCAGATAATCCACAATCTGAAGGTGAAGTTGGAAGAACAGGTGTAGCAATCAGTTCAATTGAAGATATGTTAACTTGCTTTGATGCTATTCCATTAGATAAAGTTAGTACATCTATGACAATCAATTCAACTGCTTCTACATTATTGTCTTTATATATAACCGTAGCAGAGTCACAAGGCATTCCACCTACCTCTTTAAGAGGAACAACTCAAAATGATATTTTAAAAGAGTATATAGCTCGAAATACATACATATATCCACCAAAACCTTCCATTCGTTTGATTGGAGATATGATTCAATATTGTTCAAAATATGTTCCTCAATGGTATCCAATTAGTATTTCTGGATATCATATGCGGGAAGCAGGTTCTAATGCTACTCAAGAATTAGCATTTACATTTGCAAACGCAATTGAATATATTCAAACTTGTATAGATAGGGGACTTAAAGTTGACGATTTTGCACCACGGCTTTCATTTTTCTTTTGTTGTACTATGGAATTTTTTGAAGAAGTAGCTAAATTTAGAGTAGCCAGGAGGATATACGCTAAAATAATGAAAGAAAGATTTCATGCCAAAGATTTAAAATCATGTACTTTGCGTTTTCATGTTCAAACTAGTGGAGAGTCCCTAACGGCCCAACAAGTTGACAATAACATTGTAAGAGTAACTACAGAAGCTCTTGCTGCAGTATTAGGAGGATGTCAATCTTTACATACTAATTCAAGAGATGAAGCACTAGCATTACCAACAGAAGAATCAGTAAAAATAGCTTTGAGAACACAACAAATAATCGCTACCGAAACTGGGGTAACAAAAACTGTTGATCCTTTAGCGGGATCTTATTATATTGAGTCTTTAACTAATCAAATAGAGGAAGAAGTTGATAAATACCTAAAAAGAATAGATAAAATGGGAGGAGCCCTTTCTGCTGTAGAAAAAGGATTTTTCCAAGATGAGATAAGGAAAAACGCATATTCTTTGAAAAAAGAAATAGATGAACAAAAAAGAATCATAGTTGGAGTAAATAAATATCAAGATTCTCATGATATCGAACCTTCTTTGAATGTCATAGATTCTAAAAGTGAGAACAAACAAATTATGAGGTTACAGGAGTTTAAGAAAAAAAGAGATAAAATCAAAGTTGACCATGCAATAGAACTTTTAATTAAAAATGCAGAACAAGATAAACAAAATTTAATGCCACATATAATAAATGCAGTAAAAAATAAAGTAACGCTTGGCGAGATTAGTACCGCTTTTGAATCTGTGTTTGGAAAATATGAACCAAAGATTTCTTTTTAATATTTTTATTTTTGACTAATTTTTTGACATAATTATTTAATTATTAAAAAAACAATAATAATGATTATAAATAATAATACTTGCCTTTTTTAAAAATGGAATAATTAATTATATTGATAATGAGTATATTTTTGAAGCCAATATCTTAGGCAATAGGAAATTAACTTTTAGAAATGGTTTTTTCTATAATGAATGAGTAATCTGCAGTTTACATAAGAGAATATTATATCTAAGAAAAACAGTTTTTAAAACAGTGGAATTACAATATAAAATTAAATTGACTAGATATAGTATTTCATTAATCCCAGGTGATGGAATTGGTCCAGAGCTAATAGAAAGTGCAAAAATGATTCTTGAATTTATTAATGATACGACTTCAATCAAATTCACTCTTCAAGAAGTAGATGCGGGAGATTATGCACTATCAAAATTTGGTAAAGCTTTACCCGATTTCACTTTTGATTCTATAAAAAAAAGTGATGCAGCTTTAAAAGGTCCTGTCGGTGAAAGTGCTGCAGATGTAATTATATTTTTAAGGCGACATTTTGACTTGTATGCTAACATAAGACCTGCTAAATCTTTTCCTAATATTAAATCGATTTCAAACAATATTGATTTAGTTACAGTTAGAGAAAATACAGAGGATGTTTATTTAGGATGGGAATTCTATGCCGATTCCGAAACTGTTGTTGCTCTTCGCATCATTTCTGAAAAAGCCTCGAGAAGAATTGCGGAATATGCTTTTAAAACAGCAATAATTCGAAATGGAAAAAAGAAAGTAGTTTCTGTTCATAAAGCAAATGTTTTAAGAAAGAGTGATGGTTTGTTTAAGAATATTTGTAGGGAAGTTGCTAAAAAATATCCGCAAATTGAATATAGTGAATTATATGTTGATGCATGTGCAATGAATTTAATTAGAAATCCTGAGAGTTTTGATGTTATACTTACAACTAATCTTTTTGGTGATATTCTTTCTGATGAAGCAGCGCAAATAGTTGGAGGTTTAGGAATGGCTCCTTCTGCTAATATAGGTCAAAACTTTTCTTTATTTGAACCTGTCCATGGAGCTGCTTTTGATATTGCTGGAAAAAATATTGCTAATCCATCTTCAATATTTCTTTCCATTAAGATGATGTTGGAATGGTTAGGGGACAAATTTCAAGATTCTTTATTATTTGTTGAGGCAGCTAAAATTGAAAATGCAATTATTAATTTATTAAGGCGAAATCAAAAGACAATAGATATAGGAGGTAATCTTTCAACTAGTGATTTTTCAAAAAGATTAGTCAATTTAATTTAATTAATTATTTATTTATTATATGTTTTTATTTGAAATTTGTTATTATTTGATTAGGGACAGAAACTTTTGGTAGATTTATTACAGAACGATCTATCAAATACTATTAATCTATTGGAGGCGCTTGACACAATTCTGTTAATACTCCATTTAACGATTTAGGATGTATAAAGGTAATTTTTCTGCCGTATGACCCACTACGTGTTTCACCAAGAAATCTTATACCATTTTTTTTTGCACGATCTATATCATCTTCAATATTATCAGCAGTTATGGCAATATGATGTATTCCTTCTCCTTTATCTTTAAGGAATTTGGAAATCGGACTATCCTCTGTCATTGGTTCCATTAGTTCAATTCTACTATCTTCTAACTTGAGCATAACAACACGTACCTTTTCATTTGGTACTTCTTCAATGTCTATTTTTTCTATATTGAGAATATTTTGATAATTTTTAAGTGCTTCTTTTACATTATTGACTGCAATAGCTATATGGTCCACTCTCATATATCTATATACAATTTATCTATAGTTATATTAATTTTCTAGTTGTAAATGTCGAAAATTAATGATTGAATAGTAGTAAAAATTATAAAAAATTGTTAAAATAACAAATAATATAAAAAAGTGAAAACATATGGTTAACAATGTAAAAAATATATTAAAAATTGTGTTCTTGATTCCTCAATTCCTCTTGACTTTAATCTATTTACTTACATATTCAATAATTAATACACATATCTTTTACAAATAGATGAAAGCAAGAGCAAAATACCATATTATATTTTCAAGTTAGAGCGTATGTGTAGATGCTAGTAATACATTGAAATTTCATTTTGGATATTTGCAATTTGGATTAGGACAATGGAATATATGCTGGACAAAAGAATCTGATATTTTAAATAAGCTACCAAAAATTAGATACTTGAAAATTCAATAAAGTGATCATAAATATTTTAAGATTCTAAAACTTTTCTCAACATTACCTTGTTGATTGCATCCATCATCGCTTGAACAGAAGCTACTACTACATCAGCTCCAGATTTTCTAGAAGAGACAACATTTCCCAAATTATCCTCAACCTTGACTGAAACCTCTGCTAAAGCATCAGAACCTCCTGTAATAGAGTCAAGTCTATATTCTCTCACTTTTATGTTAGCAACTTCAACAGCTATTTTCTGAATTGCTTTAAGAGCAGAGTCTACAGGTCCAACTCCTATTTCTGAAGTAATATACTCTTTACCTTCACTACTCAATTGAATAACAGCAGTTGGGATAATATTTAAACCTGTTACAATATGAAAATCATGTAATTTAAATTTCTCCTCGAATTTTTTATTTCCCATAATTTGACCTGAGATGGATAACAACTCTCCAGTAGTAATTGACTTTCCTTTATCTGCAATTTTTTTTTGTTCTTCAACTATTTGGTGTAATTGTTGGTCGTTAGGACTTATACCAAACTCATTTAACATTGCTTTAATTCCATGAGCTCCTGCATGTTTCCCTGCTTGTAACCATCGTTTTCGCCCAACAAGTTCAGGACTTATAGGTTCATAGGTTAAAGGATTATTAATAATTCCATGAGTATGTATTCCGGATTCATGACCAAATGCATTTTCACCTATAATTGCTTTATTAGGCTGAACAATAATTCCCATTGTATTGGAAACAAATTTTGATGTCTCAAATAGTAGTTCTGTCTGTATATTTGTTTTTTTATTATATAGACAGTGTAATGACATAACAAATTCTTCCAGCGATGCATTACCTGCTCTTTCACCTATTCCATTTATAGTTACATGAGCACATTTTGCACCTGAATTTATTCCTGCGAGGGAATTTGCAACAGCTTGACCAAAATCATCATGACAATGCATACTTACTGGTAAAGATATATTTTCAGAAACTTCTTTTACTAAATTGGTTATATAATAAGGTGTAGCATAACCTACTGTGTCTGGAATATCAATCCTATCAGCTCCTGCTTCTTGAACTGCTTTAAAAACTTTAAGTAAAAAATTTCTATCAGAGCGAGTAGCATCTTCTGCAGAAAATTCTACTTGGATACCATGTTTTTTAGCATAATCTACTGCCCAGATAGCATGCTCTAAAACTTGGTCTTGGTTCATATGTAATTTATATTTCATGTGAATGTCAGATGTAGCAATAAAAGTATGAATATATTTTAAATCACAAGATAAAGCAGCATCTATATCTGTTTGAACTGATCGTGCTAGTCCACAAATTTCTGCTTTTAATCCTTGTTTAGCAATTGTCTTTATAGCTTTTCTTTCTCCTTCCGATACGATGGGAAAGCCAGCTTCAATTGCATCAACACCAAGCTCATCTAGTTTAATAGCAATGTTAATTTTGTGTTCAGAATCTACTGAAACTCCAGGTGTCTGTTCTCCATCTCTTAAGGTTGTGTCAAAAATTCTTATTTTATTGACAGATGTATGATTATTAGTACTATTTAGATCTTTATCCATAGTTATACTCCTCTTGGTAAAGCAGAAATTCCTGTTCTTGCAATTTGGATAATTCCATATGGTACGACAATATTCTTAAAAGCATCGATCTTATCAGGTGTGCCAGTTATCTCTACCATCATAGAGTCTTTACTGATGTCTAGAATTTTTGCTCTAAATATATTTGAAAAATGTGTAATTTCCATTCTAGATGTTGGATCTGATGCCTTCATTTTTATGAGGGCAAGTTCTCTAAATACGGTATTTCCAGTATCTAACACCCTGACATCAATTATATCAATTAATTTTCTGAGTTGTTTTACCAATTGATCTAATGTTCTATAGTCACTTTGAATTGCTATAGTCATTCTTGAAATATCTTTTTGTTCTGTTATGCCAACTGTGATACTTTCAATATTAAAATTTCTTGCTCTGAATAGATTAGTAACTCTAAAAAGTACACCAGGTTTATTGTCTACAATAACAGATAGTATTCTATATGGTAATGTTTTTTCTTCAGTACTTTCAGATTCAGATAAATAAGATGACGACAATAGTATTTTTTAGCCTCCTACAATCATATCCTTCAAACCAGAGCCCGGTGCTACAAAAGGATACACATCTTCTTCTGGGTCTATAGGAATATCTATGACTGTGGCCACATCTGAATTTATTGAGGTTTTAATTGCTTTTTCCAATTCATTCATAGATTGAACTCTTATACCTTGTGCACCATAAGATTCGGCTAACTTGACATAATCAGGACATCTATTTTGTTGAACTCCCATATATCTTCTGTTGTAAAAGGTTCTTTGCCATTGAGCAACCATTCCTAGCATATAATTGTTAAGTAAAAACACAATAACTGGAAGTTTTTCTAATACAGAAACTGCAAGAGAATTCTCTGTCATATTAAAAGATCCATCTCCTGCTATATCAACTACTGGAACGTCAGGCTTGGCTGCTTTTGCTCCTATGGAAGCAGGAAAACCAAATCCCATTGTTCCAAGTCCAGTTGAACTAAAAAAAGTTCCAGGTGATATAACATCAAAATGTAAAGAAGCCCACATCTGACACTGACCTACTTCTGTGGTTACTATTGATTCACGAGGTAATAATTCTCGAAGTTTTTTAAGTGTCTTTTTTGCAGTAATTTCTCGAGAATAATCTTTTATTGTACTTACATAATATTCAATGAGTTCTTTTCTTCGTTTGAGCCATGAATTATCAGGATCTCTCCTCATACCCTTCGTAGTAAGCATTTTTACAATCGTTCTTAAAGAAGATTTTACATCTCCAATTACAGCCACGTCCACCGATTTGTTTTTCCCAATTTCTGCTGGATCCACATCAAAATGGATAATGCTCATTCCTTTACCAAATTCATCAAATCTTCCAACTGATCGGTCCGAAAATCTAGCACCAATTGCAATAATACAATCTGCTTCTATTATTATTTTATTTGCTTCTGCATGTCCATGCATACCAATCGGACCCATAGCCAGAGGGTGATTTTCAGGGAATGCTCCTTTCCCTTTAAAAGTTGTTACTACTGGACACATTAATATTTCTGCCAATGCTTGTAATTCATGAAAAGCACCAGATAAAATTACTCCTCCGCCAGCCATTAAAATTGGTTTTTCTGCTTTCATAATTAGATCAATAGCTTTTTGAATTTGAGATAGATCAGGATCAAAAGCAGGTTTATAACCTCTAACCTTAATCAAGTCTGGAAATGTTATTTCTGCCTTTTCTTGTTGAACGTCTTTTGGAATATCAACTAACACTGGACCAGGTCGTCCACTCTCAGCAATATAAAAAGCCTTTTTTATCATTTCTGGAATCTCAACTGCTTTTCTAGGTTGAAATGCATATTTTGTGCATGGATTAGATATCCCAATTATATCAGTTTCCTGAAAAGCATCTTTTCCAATCATTGCTAAAGGTACTTGTCCAGTAATTGCTATCATTGGTATTGAATCAGCATGTGCTGTAGCTATACCTGTTATAAGGTTAGTTGCGCCTGGACCAGAAGTAGCAAGACATACGCCTGACTTCCTTTTTATTCGTGCATAACCATCAGCCATATGCCCGGCTGCTTGTTCATGTCTAACTAAGATATGCCTAAAATTTGCATCCACTAATTCATCATAAATAGGCAAATTAGCCCCACCTGGTAATCCGAAAACAATATCTACATTCTCTTTTTCTAAAGATGCAATTAATGCCTTTGCTCCAATCATTTCAACCATAGTTTCTTCCTCATTTTCTTATAATATAAGTTGGATAAAACTTAATCTAAAGTACTACTAAAATATTTGGACTCAATCTTTTTAACACTATAACTTTAGATCCCAACTATATTATATAAAAAAAGATTTCATTTATATACTCTTCCTAAATAATCGAAATAAATCTTTTATTATCGTATTATCTGCAAATTTATATTATTACTTTATTTTTTATACGAATAAAATTATAAAAAAAGAAAGTTTTTGCTATTCATTGATACAATCTTCTTTTTCATCCATCCAACCGTCTAAATCATTATCCATTTCATCATTACAAATTTCTTTTGAAGATGTTATTTCTATATCTTTGTCATTTTTATTATTCTCTTTTTTCTTGTTATCTTTATTTTTTTGTTCAACCTCATTACTTTGTCTATCTGATGATTCTTTATCTATCTGTTCTTTATCTCGTTCATCTTCAATTTTATCACCTAAAGTTGCTAGTTCTGGAACTAGATTTTCATTACTTAATATAGTTCCTGTCTCTAGTAAAATACACTCATGTTCTTCATCTAGTATTCCATCTTGATCATTGTCTATTTCATCATTACATATCTCTTTAACATTGAGTTTCTCTTTATTTACATTATTTTGTTCTTCTTGTTCTAATTTTGATGATGGTGTTGATTTGGAAGGAATTTCCTCAACAGTTATAGATTTTCTCTCTGGAACAGGTTCTTGCTCATTACTATGTATCTCGGTTTCAGAAGTATTAAAATCAAGTGTGTTATTATTACTTAAAGTAACAATGTTTTCAGTATGTGCATCTATTTCTGATATTATATTCTCATCTTCTGTTAAATTGGAATTACTTTGTGTATCATTGTTCTCACTAGAAGTAGCGTCGATTGAAGTCTCTTTTGGATTTCTTTCTGAATCTAGAGATGATAATGGTTCATTACCTTTAAATGATGGGTCAGAGGTTTGAGCAAAAGTTACTGTAAAAATGTGTATGTCCATAAATGGTACAACTAATGTAGAGACTAACACTATTAGAAATAGGAATTTCAGATTCATGTTATATTACAATGCATCAATAACATACAGCTCATTTATATAAATAATCATGGAATCCGAACATTAAGCCTAAAATATATTTAGCTCTAAAAATTATAGTGAAAGTTAACCTCTAAAATACTTCACAATTTTTTAGATTTTGTTTCTTCTTATATTTGTTAGTCTAAAGTAATAACAAATCGCTTGCCATAATGAAATTCATCAGCTCCGATTTCTCAAATTTAGATAATTTTTTCTAGATTTGTCCCATTAAATATTGTCACTAGAACCCCAAATAAGCAAATCTTTAACCCTGCTCCATCTATCCATTATCTAATCATCATAACTATTGCATTCTATTCTATCATCATGTTTCTCACCATAAATAATACCATCATTTATTTCCTTGAATTAAATCATCACCAGTATATCCATCCATATGATTGGATGATACTTTCACCACTAGTTTTGTCTTTATCTTCGAACCCAAAGATACTACCTTTTTTAGTTGTTCCTTTCATCTTATAATCTTTTTTAGTTCCAACTGTAACAGCATTAAATATAGGTACCAATTAAACAATAATGGTTAACATCAGAATAAGAATAGTAAACGCCATTAAAAAAATGAGCGTGTTATTTTTCATTTGCTACATCATAAAACTTTATCTAGTAATTGTTGTACTTTTATGTTCATTGTTTTTCTCTTTTACAAATAAGTCATATGCTTCTTTAACTGAAAAATTTTCATGAACTATAGATCTAACTGCTTTTATCATTGCGACGGGGTATTCTGATTGCCAAATATTTCTTCCCATATCTACACCAGCTGCACCTTCTCTTATTGCATTAAAAGTTAATTCTAATACATCAACATCTTTTTCAAGTTTTTTTCCACCAGCAATAATCACTGGGACAGGAGATCCTTCGACTACTTTTTCAAAATGTTCACAATAATATGTCTTTACAAGATGAGCTCCTAACTCACCAGCAACTCTACATGCTAATCCTAAATAGCGTGCATCTCTTACCATCTCTTTTCCCACTGCAGTTACAGCAAGAACTGGAATACCGTACTTTTCACCATTATCAACTAATGTTGCAAGATTGGCTAAAGTTTGATGTTCATATTTAGAACCAACAAAAATAGATATTGCCAGGCAAGATACATTCAACTTAATTGCATCTTCAATTGATGTGGTAATCGTCTCTTTTGATAAATCTTCGCCAACTATGCTAGTTGCTCCTGATACTCGAAGAACAATTGGCACATTAGTACTAGGATTTACTGACGTACGTAAAACTCCTCTGGTTAGCATAAGGGAATCTGCATATGGAAGTAATGGTTTTATAGTCCTTTGAGGGACTTCTAATTTTTCAGTAGGTCCTAGAAAATAACCATGATCTACAGCAAGCATAACACATCTCCCATCATCTGGCCTTATTATTCTTGAGAATCTATTTTTCATACCCCAATCCATACACTATTTTACCAGAAAATGAATAATTTCTTAAACTATTTATGTTTTTTTTATTTATTGATCTGAGGTTATAATAATTACTTTCATGCAATCTTTAGCTTCATAGGCACATAAAAATGCCTCAGAAGAACACTCTAGCTTAAATTTATGGGTAATAAGAAAATCTAAATTAATTCTTTTTTCAGAGAGTAACTTTAATGCTTGATTGGTTTCTACTTCAGATGCAGCATAGCTAGGCACAAGAGAAAATTCGTTAGAATATAATTTACTTAAGTCTAAAGGGAATTGTGAATCTTTTGGTGGTACGCCAAACAAAAGGATTTGTCCTCCTTTTCTAGTAACTTCAAAGGCATTAGATATTGCTATCAAGCTACTTGTTGCAACAATTGCTATATCTACTCCTCTGTTCTGTGTATTATCTTTAATAATTTGAGATACGTCTTGAATCTTGGGGTTCATAATTATTACGTCTGGATTAAATTTTTTACAAAATTTTAATCTAAAATCATTTATGTCTAGGAGAAAAATTTTTCCAGCTCCATATATCCTAATTAAATTTATTAACATAATACCGGCAGGTCCACCTCCAAAAATAATGACATCATCACCTTTTTGAAGTTGGATTTTATTAAGGGCTCTTATACAACATGCTAAAGGTTCTATTAAAGATGCTTGCTCGAAACTTACATTATCCGGTAATTTTAATACGCCTCCATGTGAAATGTTCCAGGATGGGACAATGAATTTATCGGCTAGTCCGCATGGATCAATATTGCTTTTTTGATAATATTCACACATTGTATTATTTCCGTGACTACAATAATGACATGAATTACAACTAACATGATGATGAACAAAGACACGATCTCCTATACTAAATCCTTTGACCTTTTCTCCGACAGCTAATACTTCTCCAGCAGGTTCGTGGCCTAGTCTTGCCGAACTCATTCCATATTCACCATAGACTTTTTCTAAGTCTGAACCACAAATACCGCAGGCTTTCATCTTCACCAAAATATCACTATCAGAAGTACTTTCAATTTGACCGTCACGAGATTCTATTATATCAACCAGACCCTTTGATATTATTTTTGCAGATTTCACTAAAATATTATTCATAGTGGGTAATAAAATACATTATCAAAGAATGAAATTACAGGTAAACTCACTTTTTATTATATTTATTAGGCTTTCTTTTGAAAATTCCTTTACATCCTTCACAACAAAAATAAAAGGTCTTATTATCATGCTTCAAAGAAACTGCTAATTCTTCATCCATTTCTATTCCGCAAACTGGATCAATGGGCATTAGTATAAAATAGATATTTTTAATAATTATTTATTTGTTTATTTCTGTATGAAATAATCATATTTGTTATTTAAGGTGATAATCCATCATTACCAAATTTAGAAATTCTTCCTTACAGGTAACAAATTATCATACTATAATATTCAATATTCAACATTCAATATTAAAAAAATCTTTTTAAAATATAATCGCTTTGGCGTTTTCGGCTTAAATTTGTTAATTAATAAATCTACCTTAACAAATATTTATCTATTCTAGCTTATGATAATTTTAAATTATAGTTATATAAACATTAAATATTATTAACACATAGGTATAAGATCTTATTTTATATGCTATTGATTAGTAGAATATATCATTCATTAATTGGATATACTAATGAGTCATATTTCCATTAATAGTATTAGCTAATAGTATTAGCTAATTATAAAAAATCAATATCGACCTTAATTTTAGTTATAGTAATTATATATCTTTTTTTAGGTAAATAATTGTATAAAAACTAGAGAACAGTTTAACAATATTAAATTTATCAAAATTGTTAATAATATTTTACAGTAAATATATTATTCTACTTATCATTTGATAGTGATAATGTCTTATCCTTGTTTAGAAATTGTATGTGGAAATTGTGGAAATACTATTAATAGAATGATAAATCTGAAGTCTATAAGAGATAGTATACGACCTTTTAGTGGGAGATGTAATAAATGTGGAATTTCACTTAATCCAACTGATTTTTCATTAAATACAGTAAAACAATGAATTGTTTTATTAGACAAGAATATTTTATTTTATTACGTTATTAGTAAAAAATCTAATAATATGTTACTATTATTGTATTGTAATATTATTTATAATTATAGCAATGATGTAACTTATTATTAAACCAAAACCAAATGTTCTTGAAAAAGTAATTGTATTATAAATTGATTTAACTACATCTTCTATTTTGTCATAATTTTTTAATAGAATTTTTAATGATTTAATAGCAAAAGGTATGGAAATAAAAGTAATAAATGAGTATATTGGTAAATATTCTAACAATATACCTATGACTAACAAACAATAAATGGAACCAATAATAAATGGATAAATCTTCGCCCCTTTATCTTTCCCTAATAATATCACTAGTGTTTTTCTACCTTTTGCTTTGTCTGCCCTAAAATCAGGGAAGGATGCAATAAATAAAACAATGGATGATAATAAACCAATTATTATTCCTAGAAAAACAACTGGAATATCAATAATTCCTGTTTGTACATATGCAGCACCCATAACAATCATTGAACCTTTAACTGCAACTAGTGTCTCTCCTAAACCAATATTTACAATAGTCGTTGAATAAAAATAAATTGATGTGACTGCAATTGCTAGAATAATTGCAATTATAAAACCACTATGAAAAACAAAATATATTCCAATGAATAATCCGATTAGCATACAAAAGAGTCCTGCTTTGTATACAGTATCTGGTTTTAATTTTTTTTCTGGCAATATACCGGTTCCACCACTAAAGGGGGTCCTTTTAGTAGTCGTATCAATTCCTCTTTTATAATCCCAATAATCATTAAAAATATCAACACTAGCATGTAAAAACATTACTCCGGTATATGTTAAGAATGCATCAATTATGTTGAATTGACCATAGGCAAAGTATGAATATAATAAACTATTAGTAATAGCTATAATAGAAGCGAATAGAAATTTAACTCGTATAATTCTGAGCCAAACTGAAATTATCAACCATGAGATTATCATTCACTTTTCTATTATTTGTTTATATTTTATGCAATATTCCTTCAATTTAAAATGCAAAAAATTATAAAACTACAAAATTATATCCATATGTTTATAATTTCACTTTAATAACAAATTAGGTCATTTAGAAATAAGATAAAAGGTTTTAGTGGGATACCTTATATAACAGGATTATTCTTTTAGTTTGTATCTTTTATATACCAGTGAAAATATATAAATTATCTTGGGTCGATCTCACACATAAATTATGTTTACACTCTTCACCGTAGATAAAGCAAATACTATTTTACCAAAAGTAAAAAAAAAATTTGATGAAATATTATGCTGTAAGAATAATGTAATGGACATTCAAGAAGAGCTACAGAATCTTTCAGATTCTAACTGTTCTTTTGAGAAATTCATAAAGAAAAAGCAAGAGCTTAATCATATTGTTACTTCTTTATATAAAATGATACAAGAGTTAGAAGACATGGGCGTAATGGTAAAAAGTGTTGATGAAGGTTTACTAGATTTTCCATCAATTAGATATGATGAAGAAATATGGTTATGCTGGAAATTTGGAGAAAATAAAATAAAGTTTTGGCATGGAAAGGATGAGGGGTTTATGGGTAGGAAACCTATTCCTCAAGATGGTTTTGAGTGTATAGATGATTTTGCTGACTTGAGATAAATGGTAAAAATTGTCTCTATTATGATCTAATGGTATTAGTAATTTCTAATCTTATTGATTTTATATATGCTTAGTTAAATACACATCAAATAATATCTAAAATATATAAAATCATTATTATGCCATTTAAAATAACAAGTAGAGTA
>DASVFI010000033.1:0-6651 GCA_036380115.1 Nitrososphaeraceae archaeon
CCATGTTATGTAAGTTACAAGTCCAGTCCATATAATCCCTAGTAATCCTAGATACTCCATAGTTTCAAACATGGGATCATGCGCCAAAGGAAATGTCTGTTTGATTTGTGATTTTGCACTATCAGGATCAGGAGACCTATATTCTATATACCCTATTGATCCGGTTATTTGTATAATAAGGGCTGATATCAAGGCAGTTACCGTATAACACCTTCTATTTCTTTGTCTAATATCTGGCCCATCGCAACAATCCCAGCCGAAACAATAATTATTCCAATTGTTAAGACGGTCAAATAGAATTTTGTTTTAGAAAACCTATTCAAAATTAAATACATTAATTTTTCTCCATTTATGTTCTAGACATAACTACCTAATTTTATAATAGTATATAAAAATATAGTATGTTCTAATTATTTATAATGAGAAAATTATTTTTATATTAAGTATTATAATATTAGTATTATTATTATTTTTATCATCAAAGAATCTCAAAGTATAGTTATCAGGAAACAGACCATCAGCGATAATATAGTCATTGAATCCACCTGTTCCATTTGAATTGAAGTATCCGTAGGTGTCTACTACTCCTGTTGAATTAATGAACTCCCAATATATGTTACCGTTACTATTAAAACCATTAACTGTAAAATTTATTCTATGATCTCTCAAAGTACCACATTCTGGCGATATTTTGACAATAGGAGAAGTAGAATAAGTCAAAGCGATTCCTCCTATATTCAATAGTAAAAAGAATATAATAAATGGTAAAATTAAAAATGAAAGATTACTTTGCATTTGTTTAAATTGTTAATTTAATTATTTAAATTTATTTTGTTATGGTACTTTTCAAGATAATCTCATGCACTGCCATTTTATTTCTTGATTGTGTTAATTCAATACTCTCCCTGTAGTAGTTTATTATTATTTATTTACAATATTGACAATGAAACGGCTTTTTATATTATATTCTTTAACATTTCTTATAATATCATGTTACAATAATATTCAAAATATTTTATAAAATTTTAATAAAGTCTTTTACAAATATAAAAAAAATTAATCATAAAATAAAAATTTTATTGTAATAGTTTTTCTATTTCATCTAACTTAGTATTAATGTTGTTTACCATTTTTTGTATATCTTCTGTGTTAGCTTTTTCTTGTATAAGATTACGGAGTTGTTCTCTCAAAAGAACTTCAGTATCCTTCACAAGCGATTCATCGTGTTTTGCTATTTCAGGCTCTAAAAATTCAAAGTTATCTAAATATGCTTCTATTACTAAAGTTTCAGCATTTTGATAATCACCACCATCCTTTATCTTTTCAATAGATTGATCTAATAGATTACGGATGTTATTTATTACTTCAGAGGGTTCTGTATCTGAGACAAGAATTGCAAGATCCGTTGCTTGTACATTTAGTATATTTGGTATAGTATTTGCTATACTATTGGTTATTGTTGAGATTTGTTTTGCATCTTCTTTATTATTCATAGATGTATTTAATTTATCTAGTGAATCTTTTATGTCTGTAAAGTTATTAGCCATTGTTTGATTCACATTGGTAATTGTATTATTGAGTAATTCATTGGCGGATGAAACAAATCCTTGAGCATCTTGATATTCTGCAATATTTGTAATTGTACCATTTTCTACCCCTATATCATATTCTGATTCAGCAGTCTTAAGTAAATTAATCAAAATACTCATATTAAATTTAATATCAGTAATCTCATTTTCTGGTATAACCTTAATTATTGCTTCATCTAGCAAATTCTTGATAGAAGAGGCAGAATTACTAAATTCAGCAGATGTAGACGTATAAACTATGGATGTTAGATTGTTTAATGAATTTATTAATGTATTATTTAATCTGTTATCTGCTGATGATAATTGATCTCTAATCAATGTATATATTTCTGCTATTGGATGGAAACTATGTGTCTCTGCAAGTTCATTATTTCCTGCTTGTTTATTTGAAATTGCAGCAGATAAATGACCCTTAATAAATTCGATATTTGTAGCAAAATCAACATCAGTATCATTTAATTGAAGTGAAGAAGAATTATTGATATTAGTTTTTTCTTCTGCCCATGCTATTGTTGTAGGAAATAAGACAATAAGTAATAGTGAAATATAATAAACATTGTTTATTTTCATAATATGGCTACCATATCAGATATATTTAAAAATATTGCTTATTCTCCAATATGAAATTCTCATTTAACATATTATTTTAATTAATTGAAATTTAAACTTATAAAATAAAACATACATTAATGGAAATATTGTTTACAAAATGACTTGTATATAAGAAAATATAATGAGCAAAAAGAAATTTTTTATAATAATCATACCAGAAAATGAGAATTTAATGAATACATAAATATTCATATTTTATGTAATTAACTATAACAACAAAACTGACCTAACCATTGGCAATTTGTCATAGTTTAGTCTAGATATCATTTACATACAGTAAAGTATTATATATGATATCTAGGCTATGGCAATTAATTAATTATCTTATAAATACAATTGAAGTTTTAAATTATCTCATATAATAATTATTATTTGTTTAGTTGATTCTAAATTGTTATTATGTAATTAACCGCTGATATTATTAATTCTCTTTTTCTATTTTAAGAATTATCTATATAATTAAATATTAGGTTCACCTAATACATTTATCTGGAATAGTCATTGGCATATAATAAAATAGTCAAGACATCTACCATAAGTCATTCAATATATCTCCGGCATAGAATAATCCTATGCCGTGATATCTCTAAAAATAGTTACTTAAATGTACAATCAATTTAGATTTAACATATTTTCTAAAGTGATAATAGGATATTTAAATTAAATATTAGTAATATTTATTGACTTTTCTATGACTCTGCCTAAAGGATGGAAGAATGAACAAAAGAGTTCTTCTACAAATGAACAAAAGAGTTCTTCTACAAATGAACAAAAGAGTACTTTGATAAGTGTTGATGATAAAATAGTCATTCAAGAATTAATTACCAAATATAATCTTGACATAGATAATAAAAATATAGATGAATGGACTAATACTTGGACAGATGATGGGATATGGACTACAACATTTGGAGAAGCAAAAGGTAAAACAGAACTAAAAAATATGGTCAATCAAATTACCAATGAATTTGCGGGTGGTAAAAGACATGTATCAACAAATATCATAATCGAAGATGCATCAACAAATGGTATGATTAATGCAAAATCATATCTAATGGTAATAGAAGCGCAAAAGACACCTGAAGTAGTAGCCACAGGTGTATATAGTGATACATTAAAGAAAGATGGAAGTGGCAAATGGAAATTCTTCCAACGTAAACTAGATATAGACCTTGTAAATGAATCAAATAAATAATTAAATATATTTACAATTATTTTATAGGTATAAAGTATACTTATAAAATAAATACAATAAGCCAATAATAAAAATTTATAAATTTTACCTATTTTTATAGTAGATAAGAAAGTGTTTTTATCATAAAAGATCTAGAGTAGGTAAATTATAAATTTAATAATTAGAATTTATTACAGATGATAGAGATTTAATATTAGTGGACTGTCATATTAATATTAATATTATTATTGCCATAGCCTGAACTAACAGATGATCTGGGTGTCTTTGAATTTAGAAAGTTCAGGCTATGACAACAACCTTTGATTGGTTAGTTGGTTTGCCTATTATATGATTGCCTTAAGGGAGTATATTGTAAATTTTATTTTGTTACAATCCTATTTATTAATTCTTGAGATTCTCATTCTCTGCTTTGAATATGTTACTCGAGAAAATAAAATAATATCAATCTCTAGAATAATTGATTAAATATTATTGTCATAGCCTGGACTATTGGCTAGTCGACAGATAACAGTCCAGGCTATGACATACATATGTCTCCTACTTTTCCATCTTTATGGAAATAGGTAAAATATTAAAATAATGACGACTGTATTTATTAATTCTTGAGATTCTCATTCTCTGCTTTGAATATGTTATTATTTTAATAATTAATATATCAATTCGTTTTCCGTGGTTATCGAATGCATAATAAATGATATGTAGATTTGATATTTCATCGAAACAGAGAAATATATCAATTTCATTATACACTAGGTTTATAGTATTAATTTAGTTTTCTTTTGCGATTTCTTGGAATTAGTTTATTTCCAATAGTTTTTTGATATTATTATTTTCTTGTTATCAAATTTATCCATAAAAGATGAATCTAAAAACCATAGGGGATTTAACATACCTTTTATAGGGATTATAATAGTCATCCATACTATACTATTAAAAATTTCATATTTAGTTGGAATAGTATCAGTAGTATTAAATGAAGACATTTATAATATGAAATACAATTTCTAAAAATAAAGTTTTCAAAAGAATAATCCTGAGGAATTTGGCATAATAATCTTTTAGTTAAGCTATTGTGAAAAATGTATCATTAAAATTTTTATTGAAGACTAATTAAAAGATTATAGAAGAATGCTTGCTATAAACATGAAATAAATAATTGTACTTTTTATTATCTAAAAAAGTTATATTTAATTTAAATTAATCAAAATCTTTTTTTCTCTTTGTTTCCATTTGTAATTTGCATATCTAATAAAATTATGCACTATTATAATTATATTTAGGTATTTTTAATATTGTAAAAGTAGAAGAATGTTATAAATATAGTAGAGGAAGCAATATAACTATCAAATGAGATAACCAAAACCATCACAATATCCTCTATAAGATTATCCACTTTATTTAATACTATACCTTATTCTCAACGGAAGGAAACAGTCTCATTATTTATTAAATGTTAAGAAAAAATGATAATCTTCAATGAACATGTTAAACAATAATAATAATGGTTTTTCCTGTTATTTATTTAAGATTTCAAATTATATTCCCCAACTTTCAATTATCACAATACTATTATTAATTTTTATTTCATTAAGTAGTAATAATAATCTGCCAGTATTTGGTCAACAATCAAATTCTCAATCTGAAAATGATGTAATAAATATAGTTACTGTTGGCGATTTTTATTGTAATGACGAAACAGAAGATACTATTGAAAATATAATTTCGGTTAATCCAGAATTAATAATTACTGCTGGAGATCATGTTAAAGAATCTCCATCTGCCTCTTGTTGGATTGAAATGTCCGAAGAAATAAAAGACAAGATGAAAATTGCAATAGGAAACCATGATACTGAATTTGCAAATATATACAAACAGATTATTGATTACCATCAGTTAAAGAAACCATACTACTCACATAACTTTAAAAATATTCATTTCATAAGTTTATCAACAGAACATCCTTTTGAAAAAGGAAGCAAACAGTATGAATTTATCAAATACGATCTAGAAAAAACATCTAAAAATCCAGATATTGATTGGATAGTTGTTCATCAACATAAACCATTTTATTCTACCCATGTTAATAGAGGGAATGCAGAGCAACTACGAAATGTATTTTTACCGTTGTTTGAAAAATATGGTGTAGATTTAGTAATATCTGGCCATAACCAATACTATGAAAGAACATATCCTATTTTATACAATAAGGAAATAGAAGATACAACAGATGCTGGAGAGATACCTCAACCAATAATTACTGATAATTCTCCCTCTAATTATCAAAATACAAAAGGCATCATATTCTTAACTGTAGGAACAGCAGGTGATGAACTAAGTAATCCAGAAGAAACTCCAGATTATTTAGTAATACAGGAAGATGATGAATATGGATTTCTCAATGTAAAAATAGAGGATAATGGAAAAACTTTAGTTGGTGAGTTTCGTACAGGAGATGATGACGATGACATACTAGATGGTTTTGAATTGGCAAAATCATAATTTTTATAAGCATAATAAATTTGTTAATCATATTTTTATATATATATAATAAAATAAAATAACCAACCAACCATTGGTTTGATCTTCTGCTAATCTGTTTTATATGTAAAAGATATCATAGTCTGGACAATATATTATAAAGGGAAGAATTAGATGTAGAGTCCAGACTATGACTAGACAATTGCTTGCCAAATGGTTATTGGTCGGAAAGATTAAGAATAAATTAGATTAAGATATATTTATTAATTTTTGAAATTCTCATTTTTGAGATTGAATATATTGATTTATAGAGAATAAATAAATAATTATTTTTACATTCTAATAAATTGTCATAGTCTAAACTAGATGATCCAATGTGAGAGAGTGTGTGTCTATAGATAGTGTATGAGTATGATGTTTAGACTATGACATTATTTGCCAATGGTTCCGATTATGTAAGTGCTATATTTATTAAACTGATACATATTTATTTATTCACCAATTTCTCATTCCCGGATATGAATATGTTACTTAATTATATAACTTATAACTTTGTTTGCTTTTTAATATTTTATGATTAAATCGTTCAACTTGATTTCTATTTTTGATTTTGGTTTTATTCTAATTCTATAAATGGATAAATTTATAATTAATAATTCTAAAAATATGATATAGAGAGTAAGAATAAAAAATGTTGAATTTAGAAACTTATTGTAGTAAATGTAAAAGAAATACAATAATGATTAATACAAGTTTCCAAAGACTTGCAAACTACAA
>DASVFI010000034.1:0-6585 GCA_036380115.1 Nitrososphaeraceae archaeon
AACTGTGATTATTTTATAGAACCAGATCATTGTATGATTGTCACAGATGAAGGTCAAGATTTAAATGGTAATGTATCTGGCAAGGTACTTCCTTATGCTGTATGCTCTTTATGGACGCCAAATGAAAAGGAGATAAAGTAACATAGACATGTCTGATAAAAATATATTTGAAAAAGCAGCAGATAAGATGGGAAATCTGATTGAAAAAACATCAGATATTGTTGATAATACTGCAAAATTTCAAAAACAAAGTAAGCTGAAGGCAGGTTATATTGAACGCGATGAGTTCAAGGATTCAAACCTTCATAAAGGATTTTTCTGTTATAATTGTATTTATTGGATAGACATGACTGGAGGAAAGTGTATGATAGTAGATGATAAAGGACCAGACTTATTTGGCAATGTTTCAGATGTAATTGCACCACATGGCTGTTGTAGTCTATATGAACCAGATTTTGATGAAATTAATAAGTCACAAAAAAAGTAATTGCGAATAATAATAAACTTAATTACCACCATATAGCATTAGAAGTTATCTAATATAGATTTCTTGAACAAGGTTTAGGATCCTATAGGCAATGATAGCAACCTTATCAAAAGCATATTTCGCATAGTCTGTAAGTTGATCTATTGATACCAACTATGAAAAATTATAACGATACATATAAAAAATATAGTATTTGGAACCACAATGAGAAGCTTATTTCTATCGCCTCAACTTTGAAATGAAAATGTATAATATGGCAATAATCTCAAACCTTCCCATTATCATATTAAAAGATAATATCATTTTGGATATTGGACCCAAATCAATAGATATTAATCCAATTGATAAACCATTATTAGAAATAGTAGTAGTTGCTTCAAATACCACATCAATAAATTTATTATTGTTACTATCTTCCAGGAAATAAATGCATAATGCAGTTATAATTGTAAACAAAATATAAAGAACAACAACAAATACTGCTTCTTTAAAAGCTTTATCAGAAAGGATATTGAATTTGTACTTATCTAATGGAACATCACATGTTATTTGTTTATTGCTTTTTGCTACTTCTTTTCCTTGATTATATGACTTGAAAGATTGTTGAATTCTTTTACGAAACTGTATTGCAGTTGCGGAAATTACCGGAGGAAGGCTAGTAGAATTTTTATTGTTAAATGAGGATATCGATCTTTTATTTTTATTATTAACTAATTTTTGGAAAATTAGTAATAGCCGGGCTATTTTTATTCCTCCTGCAGTAGAGAATGCAGTTCCTCCTACTAGCATAACTATAATTAGCAAAATTTTACCATAAATAGACAGGTGTGATAAATCAATAAATTGGAAACCTGTAGTTGTCGAGGCACTAATTATATGAAATACAGAAGAAATCCATTCTTTTTCTGAAGATGAAGGTTCTATAAATAAAAATAAAAATATAAAGAAAGACAGAAGCATTATAAATATTATAATTTCCTTAAGTTCCTTTGTTGCCTCTACATTTTTACTGAAAATACCAAAATGAAATGCAAAAGGTAATGCTGCAATTATCATTCCACCCATAATTACAATCAAAGTAAATGGATTTTCTACATTAAGAATAGTAGACGTAGGTACAAATCCACCAGTAGCAAGTGTTGTAAAGCCCAATGATATTGAATCAAGTATGTTTACATGTCCAAAAAGGAAAACCAGTAAAGCAATAATTACTGTATATACTGTAAAGATAATACAAATAGTAGAAAGTAATTGTCTAAATCTTAGTATACCACTACCCAATAAATGTTTCATTCCTGCTAATTTAGTTTCTGGATAATATAATGCCATAATCAAATAAATAAAACTTAATCCACCAACCAATTCAGTGTAAGAGCGATAAAATGAAAAACTATTAGGTAAATTTTCAGGGTGTATTATTGTAGAAATACCGGTAGTGGTAAACCCAGAAGAACTTTCCATAAAGGAGGTTGAAAAAAGAGAAAATAAATCAATTCCTTCATAAAATGGATTGACAAACATATAAGGCAGACTACCAAATAGACTCAATAAAAAAAAGCTTAACACAACAACAATAGACGATTGTCTTAGATTGAGTGGACTTCTCTCTCCTAATATATTCATAATATAGCCTGTTAGAAACATTCCTACAAATGCAAAGTAAATTCCAATTGTAGATTGCCACTCGCCTAGAAATGTTCCTAATAATGCAGGTATAATCATCAGTAAACCAGAAAATTGCAATATAATAGCTACATTTGCAAAAATCGGTTTGTAATGCTCTCTTATTATTTTTCTATAACCTCTAAAAGTTTTTTCAACAACTGCTATACGAATTACTTCAGCAAGATATTCTTGTGTTACTGTACCAATAATTTGTTCTTTATTTGTAATATCAGTAACAGGAAGGTGTTTGATTTTATGAATACGCATCAATTCTATAGCTTCTTTTACTGTGGATGAGCTTGGCAATGATATTATCGGAGTGGTCATAATTGATTTGAGAAATACTAAATCTGAATCTTCTCCTTTCATAACAACCTTTTCTAAAATATCACTATCTGTTATTATCCCAACATATTTTCCACCATTTGTTGATGATGTAACAAGGATTATCTCAACATGTTTAGATTGCAATGCTTTAACTGCTTCAGAAACAGGAGCATTCTCATCAGCAGTGACGAATTGAGCATGAATATATGACGACAGAGGACGTTCTAATGGTTCAACCATTAACAATCATCATTTTATAGTTTATTCTTATGACTTGTACTTTCATTTATCAATATTTGTAATTTAGAATATATCAATGTTAATAAAGTTAAATATTGATTTTTTATAATAATATATCTCTTTTAGAATTACCTAAAAAATAAAATTCTAAATATTAACTTAGATCGAAAAAATAATCTTAGATACAAATATTCACCTATACAAGTCGTTCTTAATCTATTAATAATTGTACAATAGATAAAAAATATGAAAATATGATATTTGTATTGTTGTTATTTCTTCATTGTTGTTTGGTTACTGTTCATCGCCTTGCTTTCAACCAAGTCCTCGGCATGTAATTCTAAGAGTTGTTCTATACCTTTCACAGCAAATAGATTCATTACTGTTTCTTCCAAACTCATACTTGGTATTTTATAATCATATCGGCATGCATAGGATTCCTCTTTCTTCAATTCATCCATTAACTTTAGAATTAATTTTTTGATATTTCTTTCTCTATCGTGTTTTGCATCATATCTTTTGACATCATTCTATACATAGGTATCATATTCTCTCCTTCTTCTTATTGTGGTGCAATAGCAGCTTTTGAGGTAACTTTTAAAAGTACAGTATTATTAAAACAAATATTGTTCCAATTCCAAATAAAGTTTAACTATTGAATAACATAATTAACTTATCAATAAATTAGAAGTAACATCATTTTCAAAATAATTTAAAATAAGTTTCTAATAATACAAGATAAATGCAAGATAGTAGTAGTATATCAAAATAGACTCTTATTTTTACACCGCTACATCTATTGAAGATTTTTTAGTTAGTTCTATCTGATTAAATTATTTCTCAAATTTTAAAATTAAACCTATAATCTTTCAAAGACTAAATTGTTTGTCTCATCTAAATAAATTTTCGGATAATCTTTATTAGTGAGTTGGAGCCTATCAGATAGTAGTCTAGGAGAATACATATTCAAATGATTTTCGTTTTTGGCAAGTTTTACACTTTTGATAAATAACTTTTTTGTATTTTCTAGTTTCATATACTAATTTATTAAGGCTATTCCAAAGATAAGAAGTATTTTCCTATAACTCACTTGTATTTATATTCTCTATATATTATCATATATCTATACATTTTCTATATTTGCTACTTTAGTACTGTTGTACTAACCAGCAAGACTTAAGTTTCACAAACACATTCCGCTTATTAACAACTTAATGACGGTTAGCCCTCAAGTTTTGACTCTAAATTTTCAAGAAAAAATTAAGTTCCTCATAATAAAAGATATTTACTTGTTAAATACATTGAATTTAAATAAAAAAGTCGATAGTTTTCCATTAATCACTTTTTTTACATAGTTAACTTTTAAATTTTGTTCTCTTCCAAACTCACTTCTACTGGAGTTGGATGTGTAACAATATCAAAGACTGGTGACCTCTTTTGTGCAAGTTGTATCAATTCCTGTAGTTTTTCTTGTGTTGCATCAGCTTTGATTTTAAATGTCACTTTTATCTTTTCATAACCATTTCTTACATTTTCATCCAATCCAAGAAATCCATGCAAATCTAAATCTCCGGAAAAGGATGTTTCCACTTCGTCTATCTTTATTCCCATTGCTGCTGCATGATAAACAAGACTTGTAATCAAGCATCCATCGAGTGCTGCAAATACATATTCAACTGGATTTGCTCCATGGTCTTCTCCTAATAATACAGGTGGTTCATCTTTTTCAAAGACAAATGGTTCTTTTCTTTTAAAATTTTTACAGGCTCCATAAAATTCATTGATAATTGTTCTATTATGTCCACCATTAATCCATTTGCCTTTAGCTCGGAAATTGAATTTAGCAATTTCAGGTTTTTCCTTTATTGCTCCAACAGTCCCAAAGAGTTTGTCTATATTGACTCCATTTACAACATTCTCTATATTTTGTCCTTTTTGTTCAATTTTTTCTTGTTGTTGATTTATATGATTCATAAATATGATATCATGATATCATGATATCATTATATAAATATTATTGATTATGATATCGCGATATCAAAATGTAATACTTAAATAACTTTTAGATATTATATTAAATGTAAAAGAAGGTGACACGTGATTTATTAATTAGGGGATTTGATGATAACATCCATTCACAATTAGGAGAATTAGCTAAAGAAAAAGGTGTTTCTATAAATTCAATTGTAAAAGATGCAGTAGACAAATGGCTTAAACAGCAATCAAATGTTCCAAAAAAACATTATCTTTTAATTTATTCTGATGATGATTCAGTATTAGGGTTACTAAAGTCTATTGATAGACTTGCAAAAGAAAATGATATATTTAGATGTTTTTGTGGTCCTCCTTATACAACTCTTACAAAATTACTATCTAAATTAAATTGGTACAATGGTACAGTAATGCCATATTACTATGAAACTAAAAATCTTAAACACAATCAAAATCAACAGATTCAAATTCAAAGTCAAAAAGGTATTACGAGTTATTGTAGCAAGGTTATGGAGAATATAGCAGTAGCAACAAACAATGCCAATAATAAACAGGTCTGCTGTCTTGATTTTCTTATAAATGATATAGCAAAATCTTCCTTACAACAAGCTCTGACAATTGAAAAAGCTTACGATGATAACAGAATTCCAGGACTTATGTATTGTACATACAAGACTGATACATTGTTAAGTGCAGAGATAAAAGACATTGTAGAATTATTTGAAGGACATGACCAAGTCTTTATATTAAAAGAGGAAGAAGTTTATAAACTTCATATCACAAAGGAAAATGTACATAAACTTTTCTTAAATTAATTATACATTGTTAATGAAAGTTAATTAATATATGCAATAGTAGTTCCTAAGCATTATTTTAATTTGTTGTATAATGTCAGATACATAACAATGATTAAATACAACTTTCATCCTTGATATTAAGAATTCTCATGGAGTTACATAAAACCATATCTGTAGTAGATGATGAAAAAAGATACAGTTACTGTACTCAAAGAAATACTACAAGATAATTGATATCAGGCTATGGGATTTATTAATCCTATTCTTGCACTTGATTATATTAGAGAACATCCAGAGGAATTTGATTTGATTATTCTTGACTATAAAATGTCTCCTATGCACACAGTTATTATGAGAATAATTTGTTATTGTGTTTCTACTAGTTTAATTTATTAGGATGCATTTGATAAATCTTACCATTTTTTGACTGGCCATCAACTACATAGATTTTTCCATCATATGGATTTATTTCTATATCAGTAATTATCCCAAAATTCCTTCCTAAAGTAACTGATTCTAGTTCTTCATCGACATTTGCCATTTTATCTACCAATTGTTCTGATGAGAGCAGCAAATATAACCCTGTTCTAGTTTCATCAAACAAGTAATTATCATAGTCTGAACCAATAAGTTTTCTCCAATATGTTCATCTCCAATTTGTTTATTCAGGCTACGGCAATATAATTTACTAAAATATTAACAATTAACTAACTCTGTTCACTGATTTTTAAATATTTTAATAATTATTATAAAAATAGCCTAATCAAAACACCAAAGTGACCATAGCCTTCTATATTTATCGAGGTATTCATCAAAGAAGGTTATATCTCCATTAGTGTTAACAAGATAATTTATCTTAATTACTAAATAATTTGTTGAATTTAGATCATAATCACAAACAAAATAGTCAATTACATCATATGATGGCCATAGCCTGCTCAACTACTAACCAGTTGTATTCATAGGCTATGGCATTTTACAATATTATGTTTATATAAAATGCATATCTAGTATTATATATGTCATCAAATGATTCTACCACTAAATACAATCCAGAAGATATTATTAAAAAAGAAG
>DASVFI010000035.1:0-25878 GCA_036380115.1 Nitrososphaeraceae archaeon
TAAATCTTTTTTATTAGATAGATGAAGATATATTTATTTAGTAACGATCAAGAAGTACTTTACTATAAAGCTTGGATGTGACCAACTAAAGTTATATGAGTTCAGTACTACTTTCAACTAAATTATGTGGGATTTGAACCCTTCTATAAAGTGGAACCAATTCATTTTCAATAAAATTATACTTCGGAAATATTCTAATTAAGAGACTAGACCATAAATTTACTATGGTATTATCTTTATAGTATAAAAATTATTAATAGATATGAAAGTAGGATTAGTTGTTCCTCAATTTGGAATAAATGCTACTAAAGAAAATCTAATTAGATTTATACAATTAGCAGAAAAAGAAGATTTTGAATCACTTTGGGTATATGATCGAATGTTCTATCCTATAAATCCTCAACAGGGATATGGGAGTTCCGATATAAGTCAATGGCCTGAGTATTTTAAGAATGTTTTAGATCCGTTAACAACATTAGCATTCATAGCTGCCAATACTACAAAGGTTAAATTAGGAACTTGTATTATTGACATGTTATTCCATAATCCTATAACACTTGCCAAAGAATTTACTGCAATAGATATTTTATCTGAAGGTAGAGTAATTTGTGGATTTGGTATTGGATGGTCAAAAGATGAGTATATTGTAGCTAATATTCCTTATGAGAAAAGAGGAGAAAGAGCAAACGAAATTCTTCTAGCTATGAAAAAGGTATGGACAGATGATATTGTAGAATTTAATGGAGAGTTTTACAAAATTCCAAAATCAATAATTGGTCCAAAACCTATTCAAAAACCTCATCCTAAAATTTTGCTAGGTGGTTTGTCCCCCAAGACATTTGAGCGTATGGCAGAATATGGAGATGGATATATAGGAGTTTTGATAGGATCTTTTGAATATTTTGACAATTCAATCAAAATGTTTAATAATTCTATTGAAAAAAGTTCAAGATCAAGAAAGGATTTTGATCTAACTATTCTAACATATCCTTATATTACAAATAGTATTTCTGAAAAGAATAGTTATCGTTCTCCTATGACTGGAGGAACAATTGATGAAATTGGTTCTGATTTATCTATGCTCGAAAATTCTGGAGTAGACAGAGTAATTCTTGCAATAAATGCAGAAAAAGGTTATGACGTAAATCAAACTATTGAATTTGTTAAAGAATTAAGGAAATTCTGTTAATAGTTATCAAACAAACATTATAATGTTCTGCTATTGGAGATGATGTTAATTTCTGTAGTATACTTGAGGGATTTGTGGATAATGATCAAATTATCATTTCAAAAGAGCTTAATAATGAATTGAGAAAGATAACCAACAATAATACATTTAGAACTAAAAAAATAAAAATACCAGAAGATAAGAAATTGAAAACTTTTGAACATATTAAATATGTTTATGAGTTAATAGGCAAATATAAGCAAATTCTAGATTGAAAGACTTCTGATTTTAAGCTCATGAGAGTAATGATTACAATCTCAATAATGGCTATTATTAAAGAAATAAACTAAATTTCTTACAATGCAATAGGCCTTAAAATATTGATTTTAATAATATTAGTATGTCATTTTTGTTCAGACCAGTCTACATTTATAATTAATCTTCTTCTTCTTCTTTCATGACCATCTTTTCTAAGTTATTGCTATCTGTTACAATTATAACATATTCCTACTAATTGAGGATGATAAGGATGTAACATAAATATCCTAATATGTTTAAACTGTATATTTCAACTACATGTGCAATAGAACTATTTTCACAAGCAGTGAAAAGTTAAAATGAAGATACAATGACAGAGAGTATTTTTATTTTATAATCATGTCGTCAAGACCTTTTCAATTTTAATAATTTAAAAGATAAGATAAAAACAGCGAATATTATTCCAGCACTAATTAAAAAAGTAAATCCTTCAATTAAATTATATAATAGTCCCCCTATTGTTAGTCCGATAATGCTTGCTAGACTCCCAAAACTACTTGCAACTCCTTGTACGAATCCTTGGTATGTATTACCAGAAATCTTTGAAAGTATTGACATGAAAGATGGCCACATTAGCCCATTCCCAACTGCAAACAGAATTGCAGCCCCATAAACCAAGAAATCGTTATTTGATACAAATAAAATAAAATTTGTACCTAAAATAATACTTCCAATTATAACTAGTTTTTCTTCAGAGAATTTTTTTAATGACTTGTGCAAAATTGGACCTTGTACGAAAACCATGATTCCACTTAATACTGCATAAAATATTCCCAGCTCTATTACTGACCATCTTAAACTATTTACTGCATGAATTGGAAAAGATGTATAAAATACGTTAAATCCAAGAAAAATAAAAAAATATAAGACAATTAAGAATGAAATGTTTTTTAGCTTGAAAACATCTTGAAACCTAAGTTTTTTTGGATTTGCAGGATTGTAACATTCTTTGCATTCATGTGCAAAAACTTTTCTAATACTTTCTTTTTCTGGAATTTGTTTAGTAACAACCACCAATTGAGGCTTGGATTCTTTTAAAGCGAAACCTATCACAATTAGAGTTAGTAAAGACAGAAAAAGTGCTGCAAGAACAGGTAATATTTCTTGATAAATAGTTGCACCTAAAATTCCTGCCAAAGCAGGTCCAACAATAAAACCAAGATTAGAAGATATTGCTATTTTACCAAAATTTTTACTTCTGTTTTCATCTGTAGAAATATCTGCCAGATATGCATTGGCAACAGAAATATTCCCACCTGTAATTCCATCAATCAATCGAGCAAAAAATAAGACAAGTAATGGTAGAGTTACAACAATAGTTCCAAAAAAAGTAGAACTAACAGTAAAAAGATTTTCAACAGGCAAAAACAATGCAAAAAGGAAAAATAACCAACCGATTAATGTTCCTCCATGACTGACAAGAAGAACTTTTTTTCGTCCATAAATATCAGACCATCTTCCTAGAATTGGAGCTCCTATAAGTTGAAATGCAGGATAAACCGCAGCTAGGATTCCATAAACTATAGCATTTCCTCCAAAATCCATGACCAAAAATATCAAAAAAGGTAAAACAATACTAAAACCTAAAGTTCCGATGAAATTACTCAATAATAGAGGATAAAGTGGAATCTGTTTGTTTATACTATTACTAGCCATTAATTAAATAGTAGAATATAGATAGAGTTAAAATCTTTTAATAAAATGAGTATTGTAAAATTTTCTTTTCTATAGATTTTCAAACCTCCTGTATTTGAAATGAGTTAAAGACAAGAATTGTATATTACTTAAGTGACTTTTTATATTGAACTAGTTTATCCATGTAAAATATGAATTCATCTATTTTCTCTATAATAATAAGATGTGTGTGAATTAGCCATGGATGATAGTTCAAAACTACTATAATTCTTATTAGGTATCAATGAGTATATTTTCTTTTTCTAAGACAGTTAATATTTTTTGGCAAGCCATTTTGAATAGCAAAATGTTATGACAAAAGTATTTTAATGGTTAGTATAATAACAAAATTATTATTATAAATAAATTTAAATAATGTTATTTCAATAAAGCATTGATGAAAATAGAGAAAAATTTAAATTTTTTATTAATATTATTGTTATTTTCATTGACGTCAATTCTTATTACTACTATATCATTATTTACATCTGTTTATGCACAAGAAAACTAAACAGAAACAACACAAATACCTGAAGCCGCAAAAGGCCCTGTAATTCCTTTAAAAGGATATTTGGTTGAAGAAATCCGTGATGGTCTATTTTGGGTAACAGACGGTGCTTACAATACTATATTCCTAGTCACAAATGAAGGTGTTGTAGCAGTTGATGCTCCTCCTTCCATTGGTAAAAATTATATCTCAGACTCATCATAAGGATAAAGCAAAGTTGTATTTATACTAAAAATAAAAATTGTTTTATAAATAATCCAGGATTGAGTTGTCCTACACACGGTCTTGGCCGAATGCATTCATTTTTTAGAGGTTATCTACTACCTGCAAGATTAGAACGGAATAATATTCTTGTTATAATCTAGAAATAGTAAAATTTTTCCTCTTTAATAGGGAGTGCCTTTTGCGCGTTGATTTCTGAATGCGTCTATATACCATTCAAACTCTTCAATAAATCGTTTCACTCTTTTATCATAAAGCGGATTTCTTAATCTACCAGCATCATCGAATACATCTTGAACTTTGGATATTGAAAATGATGATGAAATAGACGGTGCTCCCAATTCTGCAAATATTACTCTAAGATGTTGTACAGCATTAACACCTCCAAACCCACCAACAGAATATGATACAATTGCTGAAGGCTTAAAATAATATTCTTCAAGAAAATAATCAAGAGTATTTTTCATTGCTGCAGAGGTACTATGATTATATTCTGGAGTTATGGGCATATATCCATCTGCTTCGACAATTTGATTTCTCAATTGCTTTAGGTTTTCTGGTGGGTCTGTAATCTCCTTGTACATTTTATCTAAAAATGGCAATTCGAGTTCGAGTGGATCGATAAAATAGACAACATGACCTCTCTCTTTTAATTTTTCTTCCATCCAGCGAGCAACCTTGATGCCTTGTCTATTTTGTCTTACAGATCCAACTATAATAGCAATTTTAGCCAAATTTTATTTCCTCTTCATTATCTATTATGATATTTTTTATATCTTTATCCCTTGGGATAAATTTGTTTTGTAATATTACAGTCATGCAACAAAAATTTTTATCATGGTTAGATATATAGAAATTTAACTATTAAAATTTTTATTAGTCATTCTCTTGCATATAATATATCCTCAATATGGAGATTGTGACTTGAATGTGGCCATTTTAAAATGACATATACACCTATTTTTAAAAAATTTAATTATACAAATTTCCTGACAGATCTATTCCATCAAATTCTATATTTTGTTTAATCTGTTTTCTTGAATCGTTAAATTCATTTACTTATCACCTTTTCATAGTCCAGCTAATCTTTGTGGAGTTTTGCCAAAATTTTCATTATACCACTCTGAAATAAATAGTGGTATAAAAATACTTAATAATAATGAACCAATAGCAACAAAATATACATCTCTTAGATCTGCCATATTTATCTGTATCTGTGAAATTAGATAATCCTAAATTATGTTACTAAAGTTCTATTTTCTATGATTTTAACAAATAGAAATGAAAGGAAATATTTTATCAAATCTCTGTATATGTCTATTTCTTGGTGAGACCTTGATAAATGAATGTTATCAAGTCTGCTGGTTTAAATCTAGTATGGTCATAATAGATTTCATCGTATTTTGATGTTGGTTGTGAAGCAATTATTTCTTCTAAAGATTTTCCATCTTCTATCATTTGACTAACTTTCTCTCGCACATCTTTTAGCATATTTGTAAAATCATTAACTTTTGTTTTATGAGATATTTCTGAATGACCAGATGCTACTTTGGTTTCATCATCAATTATTGATGAAATTATCTGTAATGATGAAATTAATCCGTCGATACTACCACCACTTGATATATCAATGAATGGATATGATTTGTCATTAAAGTCATCACCAACATGTATCACATTATTCTTTGTAAAGTATACTATTGAATCTCCATCTGTATGTCCATTATCTACATGAATTATCTTTATCTCGTCACCATTCTGAAATAGAGTCATGTTGTCTGAGAAAGTAACAATTGGTAAACCTTTTTCTGATAATGGTGGAACAGTTCGTTTAAAGAATTCTGAGAATTGTTCCGTACTAAGACGTTTTCTAACATTATCATGTGATACTATTATTGCACCTAATTCGCCAAGATTTTCATTTCCGCCTGTATGGTCAGAATGCCAATGAGTATTGATTACAAATTTTATAGGTTGATCTGTTATTTTTGAAATTGCCTCTTTAATTTTTTCAGTAAGAGGTGCAAATTGATCATCTACCATAAAAACACCGTCTTGTCCAATAGAAACAATAATGTTTCCTCCTGAACCTTTAAGCATGTATATACTATCAGTTAATTTTGTTGTATTGATTGTAACATTTTCATCTTGAGCATTTACATCATTAACAATAATGGTGGTCAAAGTTAATAATAATAATAATAGTAATCCGATAGCAAAGTATGACATAAAAACAATGCTCTTCTCTTTGTTACAATACTTTGATAGATTTAATTTACCATGTCGATCCATTTTTTATATTATATTCTACATTAAATAAAAGGATTCACCATATTGCCTTACCATACTTCAATACTTAGATTTCAAATAATATTTAAAAAAACAAATTCAACCAACGTTCATATCTGTTGAGTCCCATTAACTAAATGGATTCAATAATGATTTTCAATTAGCGTTCTAAAAATTTAACAATTGTTATTTTCATGTATTCAAGAAGTTCATTTAATATCTCTACATTCTTGGTATTAGAGAGATATTTTGAATTTTTTCTAATTGGAAAGATAGTTTCAATAGCATTTATCCTTCTTTCCTTATTCTCGTTTCCTTCCTTATATAACATAATATCGAATTCAACGTACATGGACCCTAGTCCCTTCATGGACTACTTCCTTTTAACGAAAATTTCTATTAGAGTTGAATTAAGATTTTAAGAAGTATATTGTGTTTAGCAATTATCTAGGAAAGAGTACTTTAAAAAGGAAAATGAAGAATTAAAATTCAATGGCTTTGAATCGAAAAATATTAACTTCTCTCAGTGAAGTTAGTTAATATGACATTCAATGATAATCAAATGCTTATATTATCTTTTGAGGCACTTAATGCTACAATAGCAGAATTTAAAGATGGCAGAGACCAACTTGAGGACACTTTTGAAAGAATTGGTGAAGATAGAATAGTTAGGAGTAACGCAGATTTTTACATAGGGTATGTAATTGGTGGTATAAGAGCAAATTTCAGATGTATTGCTAGACAACAAGGTTTTTCAACTAATGACATCAACGCAGCTCTGCCATATGTATCAAATTACATAGTTAGTAATATAGAAATGATAATAGAGGCGGTTGATAGTAAATAGGTTATAATTAATTATTAGAATATTAATATTAATCTCAAAGAGACAATTATGGAAGTGAATGATGAAATAAGGATTACATGTTCTTTCTGCTTCTAAAAAAGTTTTTATTTATTTCTAGACTGGGATATATTTTGATTATAATTAGAAAAATCAATTGTCTTTAATATCTATAAACGAATTTAATTTGAGAACTATTATCACAATGGGGCCAGTGGTTTCCGTTGTGATATTAATACTAAAAATGGACTCAAAATATTAAATTATCCTAAGTAATTAAACATTGCGCATAAATAGGGATTATTTGTATAAATATAGTTATTATGTATTTCCAATAAGAATGTGCCATATTATTACATAATGGTATATAATTAAGTATTGCTATTCTATTATTTCAAGATGGATATCCTAAAAAAATGTAAATAAAAAGATTTGAAAAAAGTTTTTTTGTTACTTGCCTACACATATACCGCTTGGATTTGAAGTCATACAGTTATTTTGGTCGAATGTATTGGCATTGGTATTTACTGGTAGCCCATTAGCGTTGTTTAAGTCAATTGTATTCAAAAGAACATTGTTAAAGTTAACATTGTTATTGTTACTTTGATTGTCTACATAAAGACCATTTCCAGATTCAGTAATAGAATTCAAAGCAAGTACACCATTATCGGAGTTGACTAGTGTTATTCCTGCCAAAGCATTTTGGTAAAGTATGTTATTTTCTATGGTTGCTTGTTGAGTTGAGTGTCCTGCAAATCCAATTTGGTTATTCATTAGTATGGATAAGTGTGCATTAACTATACTAGCACCAGTACTGAAGGCTCCTATTTGGTTATCTTTTGAAACTATTCCTTTTATTTCAACATTCTGAGAACCTGTCATTAAAATACCTGCTTGAAATCCATGAATAGTACCATCCTGGACTATTACATTGTTCATATTTGGTATCATAACTCCTACTTTGCTAGATGCTTTTTCTTGACTATCTACATCTGGACCAGAAATTGTATGTCCGTTAAGATCTATGACAATATCACTTGCACCAACTATAAGACCATCACTGTCTGCACAGTCTAAGTTAGAAGTTAACACAACATTTTGTGTTATAACTTGTCCGCATGATGGACTTATGGCTAATGGTTGTTGTTGTTGTTGTTGTTGTTGAGGGGTACTTGATTGAGTTTGAGCGCTTATGTCAATAGGTTGCATTGTTATTGTGGTAAGGCTTGAAAATGCAATTAGTGTTGCTAGGATGTATATCATTAGTGTTTTACTCATTACAGATGAATTAAAAATAATATATTTATGCTGATCTAATAATTTTATTTATCAATTTTACTGTAACTATGAAGGTAATCACTTCTAAATAACTTTTATTTAATAGCATATTCCATTCTTGAAAAATACATTACATATTGAAAAATGATTTAAATTTCAACTTATTGAATCATAAAAAATTCATCTACTAATACTGATATTACTATTACTATCATTCTCTATAATGACAATTAATAATAACAATGAAAGAACACATAAGGCATATGATGGCATAAATGCCTATCTAGAATTGATATCATTATAGAGAATTGATAGTAGTTCAATGTAATAATAATACAGACTACTGATAAATAAAGATAAATAAATTTATCAACTTTGAAATTTTATATTTTATTTTTATATCTTATTTTTTAATATGACCCCATAATAAAAACACTCGTAGAGATATTTATCATCTTCGTTTGAATAAATATAAAGTAGATTTAGTATTTAGTGGAGATAACCATAACTATCAGAGGACATTTCCTCTAAAATATAATAGCGAAGGTGGTTATAGTTCTAATAATCCCATCATATCAAATAACGATCAAAATAATTTAATGTAGATAATGGAGTAATGTATATAATAACTGGAACTGCAGGAAGATCACATTATGAAATTACACAACAAGCACCTTTTGTTGCAAAAAAGATGATAAACATTTTGGATTTCTAAATTTAGATATTAATGGTAATACGGTAAAAGGAACTTTTTATGCTAATGAAAATCCACAAGGATTTATTAATGTAGGACTTCACAATAACATAATGATAGATCACTTTACAATTAAGATGAATACATTGAAGAATAATTAACAAAATTATTTTCTAAGTAGTTAATTGCCATGGCCCTCTTCTATATGTAAAGACCAAGAACCATACACACATAGAAGGCCATGGCTAACTTCAGGATATACCTTTGGTGCTTTGCGCAATATTCTTTTAATTATAGAATATTTAAAAATCAGTGAACCATGTTAATTGCCATTATTATCGTAAGTAAATAGTCATGGTTTCAGTGTTCAATAATATTATTGGAATATCTTGGAATACTTCCAATAGAAAAAAGATTACTTTTGTCTTCAGGGTGCTAAACTAGTCATGTTCTGGTATACTCTGGCATCTTCAAGGCTAGTCATGTTCTGGTATACTCTATCTTGTCCAAGGCTAGTCATGTTCTGGTATACTCTGGCATCTTCCAGGCTAGACATATTAGGATACAATGTGATAGGAATAAAAGTATCTTTAGGCAAAGAAGAGTCATATCTATTTTCCTTAACATCTTGAATCATATGTAATAATAAGCGAAAATGATTAAAATCTAAATATATTATATCATTTACCTTTTCGTTTAAGGGTTTATTATTTTCTGAACTTGTTATAGTTATTGTTTTATCTTTAATACCTTTCCAATCGTTATGATAGTATACTTTAATAGTGTATACATCATTTTCATTGACATCTTTTTGTGCAAAAGATAATTCCAAAAATGATAAAAACAATATACTGCTACTGATAAAGGAAATAATAATTAACAAAAATAGAATTCTAATAGGATTTCTTTCTATCTTCATAGAGTAAAGAATTGAAATAACTATTTAATATTTTTATACAAATTGTTTTTATTGTATTTTATTGTTTTTATGAAATTTCTAAGTTGAGCTCCAGTTAAATAAATAAATAATTCATTTTTAATTACAAATAATATTTCTATATATTGTTTTTCTCAAAACCTAAAATTTTTATTCAAATAAAAAGTCCTTTGCCTCAAAAAAACCTGCCAATTCTTTGGATAATTGGTCACAAAATATACCTAAAACCTCAAAATCAATATAAGTTAACTTTTTTTTACTAAACATTGCTAAAACTGCAACTGATTTTCCTTTGTAAATCAATGGATATGCAGCAAAAGACTTTAGGTTTTCTCTTTTTGCCCAATCGGGATGTTTTATTCTAGGATCATTTACAACATCATTTGTAACAACCGCTTTTTTTGTTTTTACTGCAGGACCAATTTTTAATGAATTAATTGATACTTTTGAAAATTCCCCTTTTATTCCAGTATACATTCCTGCAGAAAATTTTAAAATCAAATTTTTTTGATTATTATCAACAAACCACACTCTGGCAAATGCTGCATCAAAGTATTTTACCAAACTTTCTACAATTGCCTGTAATCTTTCATTAAGAGTATTGTACTTCCTAACAGAACTTAGGATTAGAAATGCTTTTTCTTTCTTCTCTTTGATTCCTTCATCATCATAAACTGAATATGATGCAGATTTAATCATTTTAGACTCATATGATCTAAAATCTGAAATTAATGAAGAAAATCTATTTACAAAATTATCAGTTTCCAATTCATATTGTTCAACTGAATCAAATATAAAATTACAAATCCAATCATAATCGCCACTTAATCTGTTAGAAAATAAACAAAATGATGATTGGTTCACATAGTCAATTAATTGTTTGATTTTTTCCTGTGATGATTTTCCATACTTGAATTTTAGTAGAACAATACGATTAATTTTTTCAGAGATTATGTTTGGATTTAGAATTGCTGAATACCCTAATACTATATTATTTTTTTCTAATTTTTGTATTCTATGTCTTACTCCTCTATCTGTAATAGTATGTCCTGCATCTTGGAGGATTTTTCGTAGATCTTGTGATGATAGCCTAGCGTTTTTTCCCAGTTGAGCTAGGATAATTTTATCTACTGTATCAAGCATAATTTCTCTGCAAATAACAAGATAATATTTATTTCCAAATTGGACATTATTACTATTTTATGATGATTGATGTCTACAATTTCGTCCATATTGGACAAACTTTCAAAAAAGATAGTTCCAGCATACATATATGTTTTTTCTAATATAATATAGCTATGAATAAATACCAAACCGAATATAGGATAGAATACAAAACTGTCAAAATAAATGGTCTGGATGTTTTTTATAGAGAAGCAGGTCCAAAGAATTCCCCAACAATTTTGTTGTTGCATGGCTTTCCAACATCATCACATATGTTTCGCAACCTAATACAAAAATTGTCTAATGAGTTCCATCTTGTAGCACCAGACTATCCTGGATATGGAAACAGCTCAATGCCATCGGTTGATGAATTTGATTATACATTTGAAAATATGGCGAATATTATCTACAAGTTTACAGAAACAATTGGATTAGAAAAATATAGTCTTTATATGATGGATTATGGCGCACCAATTGGATTTAGACTATTTTCAATGCAGCCAGAAAAAGTGCAAGCATTTATTATACAAAATGGAAATGCCTATGAAGAAGGTCTAGGAGAATTTTGGAACCCCATAAAAGATTGGTGGAATAATAAAACTCTTGAAAATGAAAAGAAACTTCATTTTTTGGTGACAGAAGAAGCAACAAAGTGGCAATATACAAATGGAACAAGAAATTCTCAATTAATCAGTCCTGACAATTGGGTAATTGATCAGGCTAGCTTAAATCGTCCTGGAAATGCTGCAATTCAACTCTCAATGCTTTATGATTATAAAACAAATCTGTCACTATATTCGCAATGGCAAGAAAATTTTAGAAAGTATCAACCTCCTACCTTAATTGTATGGGGGAAAAACGACTATATCTTCCCAGAATCAGGAGCACATCCATACAAAAGAGATCTCAAAGATATAGAGACATATATTCTGAACACCGGTCACTTTGCTTTAGAAGAAGATTGTGACATAGTTGCTGATAAAATTTCTAGGTTCTTTTCTTCCAGACCAGAAATAAAAGCAGAAGTTAAGGTGACTGAAGCATAATATATAATTAGATATCAACGATCACATTCAATTGAAAGCTATTGAATTCTTGATTCCAATCCTATTTTTTTGGAATTCATGAAGTATTATTGAGAAAAATTAGGAATTAACCTCCTACTATCAATATTAATTTATTTACAGTTCAATAAATAAGAATATAACAATCTCAAATCGGTATTTATGATAAATTTGTTAAGATAGAACGAATGCAGTGGAATATGAAACAAATTTGACCTCAAAAGCGGTCCCATCTTTTATTCTATATTAAATAATTCTTATCGTTTTATTCTTTTTACTAACTAAAGTGAAAATATTTTCAATAGGTTTTCTCTAACTTTAGCTTGATAAAATGATGATTTTCAATTATCATTCCGAAATTTGAACAATTATTCTTCTTACATTCTTTACAAAACATAATATCAAATTCAAAGTATATGAACCCACTTATAGAATGGGGCCAATGGTTTCCGTTGTGATATTGATTCTAAAATAGATTCAATATAATATTATATTAATAGTTTATATAAATACTATTATTTTCTGGTTACATTGAAAATTGGATTTAATTCAAAATTACATTAAAGATTTAAGAGATAATAATGGAATAAACACATAATATGTATTTTTATACTTTAAAAAGATAACGCGGATTAAAAATAATTTATTATAAATGCTTTATTATAACTTTTTGTTTAACTGTATTTATTTTTTCTATTAAATCTTTCAGTTTTATTGGTTTACTAATAATATCTTCTATATTTAAGAATCTAAGAATAGAATGATCAATATCTATTATATCAGAAATCATAAGTATAATTGGGATATCTTTATTCATTTTCCTTATGATTGATGCTAATTCTATTCCGTTCCTTTCAGACATTTTTAAATCACTAATCACTATATCATAATAATTATCATTACCATTATTATTTTTCATAAAGTCCTGTAATGCCACTAATGGATTAGAATAAGCACTAACATGTGCACCCTTTTTCTCCAAGTATTTCTGAACTAATCTTAAAGTATCTTTATCATCATCTATAAGTAAAATGTTTAACAAATAAATTATCATGTATAACCATATTAATAGGGACCTATTTTTAGATAAAGGTTATAATAGGTTTAAACTATAAAATTTATTAATAAAATTTATTTATAATTTAGTACTAGTAAAATATTTAGTTAAGAATATTTAACTGTAGAAATGGATTAAAGTTTTCATTTATGTTCTATCTTCTTGGTAGCATCATAGTAACAGTAGTTAAATGAACATCTTTAAAATACAATTTATTAATGCAATGTTTTTATTACTATCTTACTAATAGGAAGTAAAAAACCTTTTATACCTTCATTTTCTAAAAGGGCTTGCTGTTAGTATCTATATTTATTTCATTTAGAAATTCTTCTAATACTTTATCTAAAGCGACAGGATTATGAAGTATTAACCAATGACCTTCTCCTTCAATAATTTTTAAATTAAATTTTGGAATTTCTTGTTTCATTTCATTCTTTAAATTCATAAATACATCATCCTTGCTACCAACTATTCCATATAATTTACAATTCGCATTTCTTAAAACATTATTTATATCATTGGGCATAGTACGTAATGCATTTCTGGCAGCAATAAAACCTTTTACAGATGTTTTTGTAAATATTTCCTTAAAGTAATTCCATTCTTTTTCATCTTGAAATGCTTTTTCTTTGCCATACTTTTGTTCTCGTTCATATTCTGCTACTGCATCCATACCCTTGGTAGTAGCTATTTCTATTGCAATAGAATCTTCAAGAGCATCTTCAGGTATGGGTATTGAGGATCCACTTATGAATATTATTGCATCTATCTTACTAGAATTATGTTTTGCATATACTGCAGCTATTTTTCCACCTATGGAATGACCAATTAAGGTACATGTTTTAATTTTTAATTCGTTTAATAATTTATCTAGATCGTTGGCTAAATCATCCATCGTAAAACTATCACTTTTTCCCATATTGGACCTGTAATGTCCACGTATTTCATAAGCTATTATTCTATAGTTCCCAGAACGTAAAATTAGATGGATTTCTTCTTGCCAAATCTTTATGTTCCCTCCTAGAGGATGAATTAGAACAATTGGATAAGACTTTACATTTCCATATGTTTCATAGTAAATCTTCAAGTCATCATCTGCAGAATAATATGGCACAAAAACAATAAGTATTATTTCTATATATGAATTAGACTTATCTTTTCACTAATAACCTTATAGATGCTTATTTGTTAAAAAGAGAATATTTAAATTTGTTTAAATTATGTATTAGTTAAGGAGATTTTCTAATCTTATTTATTACTCTTCTATTCAACTAATACACCTATTTGGGAATTAAGGTCTGTCCTGGCTATTAAGCCTCATATTGGAGTGGGTGTTATTACCATCCAATAACAGATAGATAGTGAAATTGAGTAGCAATAAATAAAATGTAGATTGATATTGTAAACAGAAGTGTAAATAAAAATGGATTTGAAAGCAAATCGTTATTAATATAAAAGTGAAATGATTTATTAAATTAATCTGGAGATACTAATATCTTTCATGATCAATTATAAAATTTTTTACTTAAACTAGTACATTATAATAGATAAATCGGAGTAGCAAATATCTGAGTATTAACGACATTTTTGATTCATTCTCAGTGGGATGTGAAACAAATTTGACCTAAAAAGAGGATTTGTGATCGTATTGCTCAAAAGTTAAACGAAAGACATGATATACAGTAAATATCCTAAAGATAAAATGACAACTACAAGTTACATTATTTGATTGGTTGAAGATTAGTCATTATTTATCAATAACCTATAAACTCTTCAACTTTGATTTTTTCTTTTGGAATTTCTAAATCTTCTTGGAGTAATGATTGCATAGCTTTTAGCATACTAGGAGGACCACAGATATAGAAAATTGAATTATTTAGTACGCTAGTGTCGACATATTTTAAAATCATTGCTTTGTTTATTCTTCCATATTCTCCTTTCCAATCATTTGCAGTTGATGATAATGATGATTGTTCATTGTTTTGATCTTTTTCACTAATGGTATAGATAATCTTTAAATTTTTATTCATGTTTGCCCATTCATCAAACTCTTTTTTGAATAGGATGTTATTACGATTCCTATTGGAATCAAACATTATTATTTTTACTGGCAATTGCATGTCTGTGGCATACTTTATCATACTTCTAAATGGAGTCACACCTATTCCACCAGAGAGAAATATAGCAGAATTAGTAGAATCTTGATGTAATACAAATTGTCCTTCCGGGCCTCTTACCTTGACTTTGGTACCTTTTTCTAAAGTTGAAAGTCTCTTTTTATATGGTGAATCTCTGATTCTAGTACTGAACATTATAAAATTCTCAGTGGGTGAAGATGAAATAGTAAAATGTCTAATTGGACCTTTGGAATCATTATAGACTTCTCCTATATCAAAAAAGGCAAATTGGCCAGCAGTATAATCTAATAGTGTTTTGTTTTCTAAATCATAATCATAATCATGCTTATTAAACTGAAATGACATTACATCTGTATCTTCAACTTTATCCTTTTCCATTAGAGTAAGCTCAATCTGATAAGGAGATTTACTTTTACTTTTACCTTGTTTTTTTATTAATATTTTATTGCCATCTACTTTTATTTGATAGACTGGTTCTGGTTCACTTGCAGGAGGTTCCTTCACCTCTCCTGTCCTTACATCAAATTTGGAAGCATGCCATGGACATTCAACTTCATAGTCTTCAAGAGTGCCATCGGCTAGAGGACCACCTTCATGAGTGCAAATATTACCAATAGCATAGTATTTGCCCTCAACGTTGACTATGCAAATGCTTTCTCCATCTACTTGAACTTCTTTCATATGTGAAGGTTGAATATCATTCGTATCCGCAACCTTAACAAAATCCTCCTCTTCACTCAAACTTTAACATTTTTATTATAATGTCCAAATTCTATATACTTTACTACCTAAATTTCATCTACAATTATGATCTAATGCTTTAAACAATTATTTGTCCAGTATAATAGGATTTAATTTATATACTAATTATGATACAATAGTCATTTCTTGTCTATTTAATTATAATTGGATTGTAGAACATCTTTTAATGCTATAGCATTATTGTATTTTTCTTCCTTTGAACTGTAGAGTAAAGTTATTGTTCCTTCTTCAGATTTTTCTAAAAGTAATTTAACAATTTCTTGTTTATCTTTTAGTTCATTGTAATAACGACTTTTAAATTTATTCCATTGTCTTTCATGTTTAAACCATTTTCTTGTTGAACTGCTGGGAGCAATATCCTTCTGCCATAGATCGATTTTTACATCATTTTTCTTTAATCCATGAGGTTAGATTCTGTCAACTAATATTCTTAAACCATCATCTGCTTCTGGTTTATCATAAATACGTCTTGTCTTAATCATAGTATATCAATCTTAATAATAAAGGACTATATTTTAGGTCTCTTAAAGTCTGTCTATTAAAGTCAATTGTTAGTATAAACTACGGTATATAAAAAATACAAAGAAATCACTAGTAGTTATTGATATTAATAAAATTATATCCTACTCTATACACCATATGGATTATCAATTATAAAGACCCATGCTCCTTCATTAGTTTTCTTCAACACTTCCATCGCTGTGCCTTCCTCTACTTCACCTTTTTCTGACTCGTATTTCCAGAGTGATTTTATAAGTGCAGTATCTCCATTTTCATAGATAGACCTAGAAATAGAATAAATAGTTCCATGAGATTCAAAGTAAGGTCTTAACTCGTTCTTGATATTTTCTCTACCAATAATGGGATTTCTTCCAGAACCTGGAATAAACATCGCATTTTCAGCATATAATGTGCCTAATCCTTCTAAATTCTGTTCATTAAAATATTTCGTGAACAGTCTATGGATATCTTCTGGTTTCATAAATAAATTTTAATTTAACCAATAATTAATATTTTAAATCAAAAATTATGATAAAACCGATGAAATTGAACATGAAATAAAAAATGTCTATAAAAATATAGTTATGATATTATTTATTTAGTTTCCACAATAAGCCCTTAAAAATTATGACATTTAATATTTGTAATTCTATAAATTATTATACTAAAAGTTTGTTATAAATTTTTTAGAAAGTTACTATTGATTATGATGAATGTACTGATGAGTTGATTCTTATTTCAAATGATGTTAATAACAATAACTTAGTAAATTAAACAGTTTTTTGAAGTTTATAAATTTATTCTTATAGGTGAATGCAACTATAGCAGCTCCTATAAATAGGGCAGTCCAGTATAACCATATATTACTTATATCTCCAGATAGTGTTGCCGGTTCTAAAAACCTGATTGATTTATAGCATCTCCTGAAACAAATGAAAATAGGAAGATATCTAAACCTATTATAGCCCCAGATGCTATCCATCCAAGTCCTTTTAGTCCTTTTGTATGTACAGATGTAAATATGGTTGCCATCAAAAATGTGTTAACCATAATCTCAATTGCAAAGACCAATAAAATAGGATAAGAAGCATAGTCCGGTATATTTGCACCTAGACTGGCATGGGTTCCTATGCTATATTTTATAATCAGACTTGCAGAATGAGTTCAGTAATGCTATTCAGCTAAATGTGTGGGATTTGAACCCTTTAATTAAGTGGGACCAATTTTATAAAATAATCCCCATACAATAAAAAAAAATCTAAGTATCAAAAATCAAATAATAATGAGCTTAATGAATAATAAAAATCATTATTGTATTTCTTGATTATATATAATAATTTATTATACTTAATATTATCATTTATTTAATCTTGAATTTTTAAATCTATTTATGGTAATTAAATTTTAAGTTTATAATTTATCTTTACTATTCTTAAATAATATTTTTTTTAAAATAGATAGGCATTCTTTTCAATTCATAACATATAATTTATTACAAAAGCATTATTAGTTAATCTTTCCCTATGAAGAAAAAATGTAGTTATGATAAGTCTTTTACTAAGAACTCAGCAGAGGCCTTGAGAGCTTTCAATGAATTACTATATTTGGTAAAGCCATGTCCTTCATCTTCAAAAACCATATATTCAACATTAATACCATTTTCTTTTAATTTTTCAACAATCTGATCAGACTCTTCCTTTGCTACTCGTGGGTCATTAGCACCTTGTATTACTAACAGCTTAACGTTTGAATTGACATTGCTAATATACGTAATTGGAGACCTTTCTTTAAGGAACTCTACTTCAGTTTCAGTATTGCCTACTAATTCTGCCATAAAACGTTTCCAATGTTCTGGAACAGATTTGGCAAATGTTATAAGGTTACTGGGACCTACTATATCTACAGCTACCTTCCAATTGTATTGAGGCAATCTAGTTATACAATTTAATGTAGCAAATCCACCGAAACTAGCACCAAATACTCCAATTCTATTAGGATCGATCCAATCTTGAGATAATAGCCATTTTATCGCATATTCTAAATCTTTCAATTCATTTCCACCCCAGTCATGGTAAATTTTTTTCTCAAAACTTTTGCCATAACCGGTACTTCCTCTAAAATTTGGCGCTATAATAACAAGACCATTATGGGAAAGATATTGATAAAGTCCAGAGTAATCATAATAAGGTCTTTCTTGAGAAGTAGGACCACCATGAATGGATAGTATGGCTCCAAATTTTGAAGTGGGAGTATTATTTGTCCTTTTATTTTCCTTATTATTTTGTGGCATGTACAAAAATGCAGAAATCTCGAGTCCGTCTAAACTCTTGTATTTTATTAATTTCGGTTCTATCAATACATCAGCAGAAATATTACCTAGCAGAGAATGTGTAATTGCATTAGATTTAGCTTTTTCATAATTATCAATACCCATCACATAGATATTTGTTGGTGAAGTTGGAGTATCTATCATTAGGCCGATTTTCTTTCCATCATTTGATAGTTTTAGATCTTCTATAACCCCTTTCCTTGATAAATCAGTAACTTCTCTAACTTCTCCATTCTGCATGTTTTTGATAAATAAATTACTATATCCATCGACATTTTCTGTCCACAATAAATTTTTACCATCAGGACTGATATCAACTAATTCTATATCTCGCTGAGGGGTATGTATCCATTCAAACTTTGATTTATCTATATCATAAAATGCTAAACCAGCAAATTCTCTGTTCAAGTCTGATATAATGTAAAAACCTTTTCCATCAGGAAGCCATGGCCCCGTAATAAATCTGCTTTTATCTACATTATCTAGTGCAATTTTTTCCATTTTCCTGCTTTCTACATCTAGAATCCAAATATTATAATCAGTAAGAGTAACCAGTTGAATACAATTTAACCTTCTATTATCTGGAGACCAGTAACCAGGAGTATACCAGCCTTCTCTTTCAGTAATACAGAATTTGTCTTCAGATGTACTTTCCATATTTCTTACATATATCAACATATCAGAAGGATTCGATTCGTTTGATCCATAAACGATATATTTGCCATTGGGACTGAAACATTCCGAACCCCATTCATGTCTCACATTAGAATTATTAGTTATGGATTGAGGCCAAGAATGGAAAATGTCATCTATGCTATATATTTGAAAGTTCTCTGTTCCATAATGATCTGCAAAAAAGATAGCACCATTATCAACAGGAGAAGAAAACACATTCCTTATTGAATAATCAATAAAATTAGTTAATTGATATGAGGCATAAGGTTCACTTTCAGGGTTTAGATACGACCGCTGTCGCCACAAGTTAAATTGCCCATTTATATCTGAAATATACAAAATCCAAGATGGATCTTTATTGAAGAAATCAAAGCTACTGTATCTCCTAATTGAAGCAAATCGTTCAAAAGGATAATTATGATTTGATTTTTTAACTTTCATAATATCACTTGATCATTAAACATATTTAATTAAAAGATTTTATAAGATATTTTAAAAGTATTTTTCTAATAGTTTTATAATTCTTTTTTATTAATGAAATTTTTCAAGCTTCGAAAAATTCTTTTTTTTTATTTTCTATATTCTCTAAAATTGCAGACCCTTTAAATCCTTTGACTGTTCCTTTTATACTTTCAAAAAATTCCTTGAAAATTCCTGTAACCTTTTTTTGTGAGCCTTCTTTGAGTCTAACTCTATTATGCTTTATGTATTCTAAATTAGTTTCCTTCATATCTGTAATAATATAATTTTTTTAATATATGTTAAATCATTTATTTAGGATTTTTTAACTAGAACTTAACTTCTTGGTATAAGAGGATTCATATCTGCTTGGTCCCATTAACTAAATGGGTTCAACAATGATTTTCAATTATCATTCCGAAATTTGAACAATTATTCTTCTTACATTCTTTACAAAACATAATATCAAATTCAAAGTATATGAACCCACTTATAGAATGGGACCAGTGGGATTTGAAACAAATTTGACCTTAATTTTGGTCCCAACATTCCCAAACATTTCTATAGGATGATCTATAGTAAAAACAATATAATTAACATTACAAATGAGAAAATTTTTAGACTTTGAATAAGATATTATATAATTATATGAGTTATGAAATAAAAGAAGAAAGCTCACCAAGACATAAAAGAACAAGAGCTTTAGAAAATGTTCTTATTATGCAAGGAGGTGGCTCTTTAGGATCTTTTGCCTGCGGTGTGTTTAAGGCACTAGTAAAACAAAAAATAAAAATAGATATAGTTGCTGGTACTTCTATAGGTGCTGTAAATGCTGCCATCATTGCAGGTAGTAAAAGCGATCAACCAGAAAAAGATCTAGAGGATTTTTGGCTTGAAGTAAGTGAAAGTAATATGCAAATTATTCCGGATTTATGGATGTATGAGTGGGACTCCTATAATAAAGAATATTTGGTCAAAAAAATATCGTCATCTTCTGTAAATGCTGCAATTTTTGGAGTTCCAAAAATGTTTGTTCCTAGGTGGCAGTGGGGAAATAGTTCTAGTCTAATAAGAAAAATGGAGGACGGTAGTTATTTTGATCCAAAAAATTGGACTTATATATATGATCACTCTCCACTTGAAAAAACACTTGAAAAGTATATCGATTATAAAAAATTAAATCTTGCTGCCACACAAGAAGAAAAACCAGATGTTCTTAGACTTATTATGACTGCTGTAAATGTTATGACTGGAAAACCTCTTGTTTTTGATAATACTCTAACAGAAATTAACGCAAAACATATCCTAGCCTGTTCGGGTTATCCAATTTATGGATTTCCTTGGGTTGAGGTAGAAGACAATGTATATGGTTGGGATGGAAGCCTACTTAGTAATACACCAATTAGAGAGGTTCTTTTTGTATCTCCAAGAAATGATAAAAATATTTTTATTGTCGAAAACTATCCTGAAAAAATAGATCGCCTTCCCACAAATATGGTTGAAGTCATTAATCGTTATAAAGATATTCTATTCTGTGACAAAGATATGTACAATATACAATTGTCAAAGTTAATAACCAGGCATATACACCTCGTAGAAAAATTATATGATATATTCGAAAAATTTACCGATCAAACCAAAATCAAAGCTGAGGAATTAAAAAAAATAAAAGAAGAGTATACTAATCTAATTGAAAACTATGGTGCAGAAATAAAATCTGTTACAAGAATTACAAGAAGTGAATTAGAGTCGCCTACAATGTTAAAGAATGCAGATTTCTCAACTAAAACAATAAAAAAATTAATAGAACAAGGTGAAAGAAGAACACTGGAAAAGTTGGCATATAACGAGCCTTTGAAATTCGATTTTAATTTGTAAAGGATTGTTATCAATTGATTAGACTCTATTAAGCATTTTAAATATTAATTAATTGTAATAACTAATATAACAACAACAAAAAAATACAATAATTAGCTACATTTTTATATATATCTCAGTGGAATGTGAAACAAATTTGACATAAAAAGAGGATTTGTAATAATATTCTAAAATAGAATAAATAAAAATATTCTATATATTTACAGTATCTCTATTAAGCATTGAATAGGGAAATGATCACTAAATCCCTTGTTTGGTTCTTCTTCAGAATGAAGACTATTAGGATTAGGTATCCATTTATTTTGCTCATCATCATATTTATTTTTTATATAGGCAAATGAAAATGGTATGTTTTTTAATATAGGGTGAACCTTATTTCGGTCAGTATGATATGGAGTATCATCAAATTTATCTTGAGATAAATTTCCCTTGTCTATAAGCCGTAGTCCTTTATATGAAATTCTTATACTCTCAATATCCATTTGGAGTTTTTGTTTTCCATGATATAATCCTCTTGAAATAATAAATTGATCAAATATACTCCAAGTATTGTTTTTCCAATAGTATAAGGATCCACCCGGAACATCAGCATCGACTATATTTGAATATTGGCTGTCAAGTGAATCGTCATAATGAATTGATTTTGGATCACCCATTAATTTCCACATACAATTAAATAAACTTGATTTTTCTTCTAAATAGTATCTTTTATATGAAGTATCTTGAAATATTTTTTCTCCTCTTTCCCTTAGTTCAAAAATTTCTATAAGTTCTCTACATTGTCTAATATCAGATACTGCTCCAAGATATCTCGAAACACTTTCATCATATGGCTCATCATTAAAATCACCCATTACTAGCAAATTTGAATTCCATTTATCATCAAGTTGTTTTAAGATAGATTGATTATTATTATTATCATGTAATACTTCTAATTCTTTATCAGGATATAATTTTGCTAAATCCTCTAAATAGTTTTGATCTTTAGAAATTTTAGTTAACGTTGGAAATCTATCTATAACTTTCCGATCAAATTTTAGTATTTCATCTACGATTTTTCCACATCTTTCGCCGACTGTATTTCTAGCTTGAGCTGTATCATTGGGTTGGCAACTTAAAATTTTTCCTACTCTTGAAGGCCAATGATTCACTAAAACATGAAGATCAGCATTATTTGATTTAACCTTTAAATGCACATAAAAAATATCTCTAGTAGGATACCTAAAATCAATGTCATATCCTTTTGTTTCTAAACAATCAAACATTTCCTTTGAATATACTAGACAAGTATCAATTCCCCTTAAATCAGGGCTGTTGTTATAGGATGCAATTTCGTATTTATTTGGATTTATTGCATCAACTAAATCTTTCAAAACATCATTATTTTCAACTTCACAAAATCCAATTAAATCAGGATCGTTATCTTCAACATTTGGTTTGTTAAATTTTAATAATTTTATTCCTTTAGCTAAATATTCAATTTTTTTCTTTTTTACAGTTCCATTATATCCTCTTTCTTCAGTAAATTCAAAATCTGTTGATATTTCATTACCTGTAGTATCAAAAAGATTTCCAACATTCCAAAAAACTGTTTTAATATATTTAGAATTTTGCATGATAATGACATACACAAGAAGAAGATGATAAAGTTTTTTTTATTGTAAAACTATCAAATTTCTTGATGATCTATGTATAATTTCTTTTATTGTAATAATAGTGATGTGGTTATCCTATGATTGAATTAACCAATTATTTAGTCAATTATAGAGAACCATGTATTAGCTACATTTTTGTATCTTTCTCCGTGGGATGTGATACAAATTTGACATAAATTAGGTAATCTCGATGGATTCAAGTCAGACTTTAATGGGACCAGTGGGATGTGAAACAAATTTGACATGAATTGTGGTTCTTTCAAAGAAAAATATACTGCTATGAAATAAGAAGATTAATTTGTAAATGTGAATAATTATTTTAAATGAAATTATCCCAAGATTTCATATCTAATCATATAAAACAATGGATTAATGCATGGAATTCAAAGGATACAGACGTAATATTATCATTATACAGTGATAATATTGAATTTTCTAGTCCTAAAATAAAAAAACTATTTTCAGATTATAAAACTAATATAATAAAAGATAAAGATAACTTAAAAAGATATTTTTCTATTGGTTTAAAAAAATTTCCTAATCTAATATTTGAACCTATAAATTTTGTAACCAAAGATAATATAATAATATTAGAGTATTTAGCTTATCCAAATGACCAAGTTAAATGGAATGTATTAGAGAAATTCGAATTTGATGAAAGTGGAAAAGTTATAAAATCATCTGTATATTATGGTATAGAAGAAGATACAAATTAAATCGTGATATTATTTCAATTTTTAATTCGTAAAAGAAGATTATAGCTACCAATAACATAAAACAAAAATTGTATGAATATACAAAGATTAGTTAAATGTACTATTAGGAAAAGATAGATTAACTATATTTTTATTTCTCTCTCAGTGGGATGTGAAAAAAATTTAACACAGATTTTGGTCCTACCAAGAAAATATAATATAGATCCAGCAGTTTCCATTAATATTTTGGATTTGAATTCTCGTATAAAAATAGGACCAGTTTCTTTTTTTTACTTTAAAATTAGATCCTTTTAATTTTTTCCGAAGTAAATATTCTGTAGAGTATGTACAACCTTATGGTTAGCTAAAGCAGTTGTTATAAAATTCATTTATCAAATAGATGATTTGCTAATAGTATGCTTAATGGATTTAGATAATCAAGGATTATCTGTACATGATAACTTAGCCATTCAAACAAATGATCTTACTGCATTAGCTAGATCAAAAGAGATATTTTGAGGTATGTGAAGAATCAAAAAAACTACCATCGTCATCAAAATAGCTACAAAATAACAAAAAGAAAATATAGGAAATTTATGAAGACAATTTATTCTTATTAGTGTAACTTATTACCGTATAAATATATGGTCATATGATTAAACGTCGGAGCGTAGGTATCTTAAACCTCTTTTAACATGGAATCAAGATCTGATTCATTAAGACCAACACCCATTTTAGCATCTCTTCTAGAAATGATCTTTCCTTTATCAAAAGCAATTACTGTAGGAACAGCAATAATTGAGAATCTATCCCATAGTGGGTTATCATCATCATTAACCTTAGATTCATAGAATTTGTAACCATTGCTTGCAAGCTTTGCAGTAACAGCAGACTCAAAAATTGGTTTGAACCTTTGACAAAAAGGACACCAATCTGCATAAAACATGACTAAAGCCCTCTCTCCTGAAGATAATAAGCTATCAAACTGATTTAGTTCAATATTTTCCACGTTAATACCGTATGTACGACATCAGTATTAAATGAACATAGAAGATGGCAGTAGGTATTAAAACAATACATTAGCATTATTATTAGATGCTTGTTCATCATATTATACAGTGAGGACTGACAGTAAGAAAGAGGTTTCATCATAATCATAATCATCATCATCCTCTTCTTCTTCTTCTTCTTTTACATTACCAATAAAACAGGCATTTCTGTTTGCTCACATAAATGGATTGCTTTGACTGCGCAGATATCCAACTTCCAATGGATATTAGGAACACTCGTACTTTGAATCATTGCAGGAATATTAGTTCTCTTACAAATACCAAAATAGGAAAATATCAGTAATATATAACTATTAATATACAATTATTCATATAGAGATTTATATCAATTCACTGCATTTTTGTATCTTTTACAGTGGAATGTGGAACAAATTTCACCTAATTTTTGGTCCTACTATTGAGGATAGGTTAAAACGGAATAAATATAATGATATATAGATTAAAGCCTTCTTTGGATTTTTTTAAAGGCTTTGTAGATATTATCATCTTTGGTCAAAAT
>DASVFI010000036.1:0-10371 GCA_036380115.1 Nitrososphaeraceae archaeon
TAGCAGATGAGAATAGTCCTGTGTATATCCATGGAGCCTATCAATCAATTAGATCTTTTTTTAAAGATGAAGATAAGTTTCTAGAAATGTTTAAAACTGGAAAGGGATTGAGATGGGGAGAGCATCATCATGATCTCTTTGAAGGTACAGCTCGATTTTTTAAACCTAACTATGTTGGAAATCTTGTGAGTTCATGGATTCCTTCACTTGAAGGAGTTGAAGAAAAACTAAAGCAAGGAGCTAAAGTTGCCGACATTGGATGCGGATATGGTATATCAACAATTCTTATGGCTAAAGCTTATCCACATTCAAAATTTTATGGTTTTGATAATCATGGTCCTTCTATTGAACAAGCTAAAGAGCAAGAAAGGAAGAAGAAAAAGGAGGAGGAAGAATAGAGAATGTAGAATTTAGTTCCGTCTCTGCAAATGATCAATCAATTGGCAATGATTATGATCTAATTACTTTTTTTGACTGTCTTCATGATATGGGTGATCCTGTAGGAGCAATGAAGTTTGCAAAGCAATCACTAAAACCAGATGGGACCTGTATGATCATAGAACCAATGGCTAATGACAAGGTAGAAGAGAACCTCAATTTAGTAGGCAGAACATTTTATGCAGCATCTACTCTTGTATGTGTACCAAATTCTTTAGCAGACAATGGTCCGGCATTAGGTGCACAGGCAGGTGAAAAGAGAATAAAAGATATAGTAGAAGCAGCTGGATTTACCAAATTCAGACGTGCAACCCATACACCATTTAATATAATATACGAGGCAAAACCTTAGTCGTAAATATACCTAATAATAATTTTTTTTATTTAGATTTGTCATATACCTAATTCCAGACATTATTAACTTTTCTAATCAATTCATGAAGAATCTTCAATTCTATGAATATTTTTAATTATGTAAATTTAATATAAAGTTATATCTGATATTATTTTGTTATTCCATACAGTCAAAATATTTTGCTCTAAATCTAGTTCTTGTAAAATTTATATTATTTGATTAAAAAACCAGAAGAAGAGAACAAAAAGTAATTAACTTATTGCAAGACAGAATACTATAGAATATTAAGATACTATTACAAGATGGATTAGAAAAGGTTCAATATAATAATAGGACTATAAGATGAACTTTATATTATTATACGTAGGGTTGGCGAAAGTATATATGTTAAGAGCGCCCGGGCCGGGATTCGAACCCGGGTCGCAGGAGTGACAGTCCCACATACTGAACCGGAATTTACGATGCAGAATTAATAATTCTTGTGGAGCATCTCTATACTACCCGGGCGCATTAAAGATGTTTTATCATAGCAATTAAAATATCTTTCCTTTCCTATTTAATGGGAAGAATAAAAAAGAATATAGAAATAATATTTATAATATAGATAGAATGCAATCGTAAAAGCGAATAGAAATAGTTGAAGCAATCAAAAATATCAATAAAATTCCCAGATAAAGAAGAATTCAATAATATTTTCAAAGAGAATGTCATGCTCAGAAAGAAAAGAGATGATTATATTGAGGATAATGATGAACTGAAGAGATATAACTTAATTAAATGAAAAGATAAAATCACTTTTATCTACTATTGAATCTAAAAAAAGGTATTAGAAAAATTAGATAACCAAATAGATAAAAAAGAAGAATTAATAGAAAATTTTAGAGATAATGAAGGATTAAAAAAAGATTAGAAATAGAAAAGTCAAACTAACATTATTTTAAATGACAAGAAAGGCTTTTTAAAATCAGATATCATGACTATTTGAGAAACTAAAAAAAAAGGATCCAGAGAAAGAAATTTTGATTCATAATTTATTAAATTATAACAAAAACTTACCATATTCATAAAAATATCTTATTTATTATGAGCAAAAAATTTCAGAAATAATCATTAAGTTATATGATACTTTTAATACAACTGCTTATAATATCATCTAATCACATTTATTAATATTTTAAAATATAGTGATATAAAATCAAGAATAATTATTTTAATCTTCTTATAAAAAAGTAAATCTAAATATTAACAAAAATTTCTCATAAAGAAGTTTTTAGCAAATCAAAAATTTTTTTGTTACTTACAGCATAGAATGATAATTTTGTTTTTAATCCTAAATCAGAATCTAATTCTTGTCCATTAGGTGAAAACAATTTGCCACCAGCTTCTTTGGCAATTAAATAACCTGCAGCCATATCAGTAGTACGAATCTTTTCTCTAATATCTATATAAGCATCCATGAAACCTCTGGCAAAATAACAGAGCTCAAGAGCATTTGCACCAAAATGCCGTATATGAGTAGAGAATAAAAGAACTTTAGAAATTTCATTTAAAATAGTTGAAGGTACACCAGATACATTTGTACCTATTAATACATCTAAGGATTTAAGATCTTCAAGAGATTCAATAGAGTTAAAATCTTCATTTTTAACATGTATTTTTTTATTATTAAAAAAAGAACCTTTCTCCTTTGATGCTGAATAAATATCGCCAGTGAATAAATCAAGTACCACTGCATCAATAACTGAACTTAGTTTAAATTCATTAGCAAAAGCTAAAGAACAACAAGAGAAAGGAAGACCACGAATTGCATTAGTAGTACCATCTACTGCATCCATTATCAAAAAACCGTCATTATTATTGTTAGGAGAAGAAGAAGAAGAAGAAGATTTATTTAGATTAACTATTCCACATTCTTCTCCAACTATGGTTGGAGAAATGTTATTGGATTTGATTGTGTTTAGCACGGTATTTTCTGCAACAATATCAATCTTTCTAGAAATATCACCACCAGCACCCAGACTTATTTTACTACCACCGTCAATTGTTCCTAATAAATCCTTAATTTCACTATAAACATTCTTAGATGCTTCAGTTAAAATATCTAACATCATAAAAATATGATATTTGTAATGTTATAAAATGATATAGATATTGTATCATATACTAAAATTAAAATCAATTACTAAAATACCAATAAAAATTAAAATAATAATAATAATAGTGTAGAAATTCAATTCAATTGTTTTGGAAAACGTTTTCGTCTTCCTTTTATCAACCGGTATATAGAAACTTTTATTCCAACATAAATACTATACAAAAGTTTTAAGCCCATACTACTATAATACAATATTTGCTTTTAAACATTGAGTTAAGAAATTAAATTCTAAAATATAAAACATCTAATACTAAACCAATACAAAAATAAAAACATTAAATCAGATTAATTAAATTGGAAAATGAAATGAAGATTGCTCTAATTCTAAAATTGGAACATAAATAGCTTGAGTATCATTACCTATTCCATTTACAAATTCAAATTTTCCTGTCAGCTGTTTCAATTCAATAAATTTTTTTTCAGGTTTTTCAGCCAAAACGATATAATGAATAACCGTATTAACCGCACCTGTCTCTATAAATAATAATTCTTTCCCCTTAAAATTAAGGTGATAAAGCATTGGCACCATTCCTATTGGAGATTGAGAAGCAAATAAAATCACCTTAAGCATGTCTTCCAAATTTTTATATTTTAGATATGTAGTAGAATAAACTTCAGCTGATGACATTAAATATCATATCCTATTATAATAATAACCTATAATACTCTTCCGTCTTTTTATCAATTTATTTAAGACAATATATAAATTAGATTATTCAGTAACAAAGAAAAAATATATTAGTTAATATTATAATTTACCTATTGGAGAAATTTTTAAAGCATTTATCTTTATTATTTATATTTTTCTTAGCAATTAGTTTAATTCAATTTAATTATAATACTATTTATCCTACTAACCAGAAGAGTGACAATCTCAAAAGACAAATAGAAATATGTTGCACATGGGGACAAAAACTTGCAGATAGGATATTGATGTATGAAATAAATAATGCAAAACCAGAATTAACGGAATTAGTTATATCTGCATTAAATTATTGGGAACAAAACATAGAAGGAATAGAATTCAAAGAAACAAGAAGTAAGGAACAGGCAGATATAAAAATTTCTTTCAGAAATGATAATGGAAAAGTTGCAGGACAGACCATAACTAATTTTGATTCAGATGGATTTATTTTTAATGCCAAAATATCACTTGCTGAAAAAGCTTTTGGAAAACAATTGAATAAAAATTTGATTGAATATATAGCAAAACATGAAATTGGCCATGCTCTTGGTCTAGGACATGCTAATTTTAATGAATCGCTTATGTCATCTCTGGTTTATCATTCCCATAACGAAATTTCAGACTGTGAAAGAGAAGCTTTTATAGAAGCAAACAAATGGAAATTAATAGAAAACACATTACCAAAAATAAACAAAATTAAAACATATTTTTGCTAATTGATTTGCTATTTAATTTAATATTAATCATTTTAAAAGATTAATAATGTGAAATATTTTTTTCTAAATTGTTGTATACTATTAATAATTATATGACTTCAATGTATTATATAATACATTTAGAAGAAATACTAGAAAAGTTTAACTAGAAAAATTTTTGGAAGTATCCAAATGCACTTTTTAATTTTCCAAATCTTGATCACTTGGAGTAATTAGTTCCATAACTTTAGAATACAAGTACAAAAATCTTCTTCCCTTGTCGGTTATTCTAAAGATTTGATCTTTTTCAGAATATTCAATTAATTCACGTTCTAATAATATTGAAAGATAATCTTTTAATTGACTATAAGAAAGAAAAGCCTTATACATTATTTTTGTTTTAGCTGCTCCATCTTTAGTAGCTTCTAATATTAATGCTACTATATCAGTCCTGCTTCGATATTTCATTAACAGATTCTATAAATGGAATGTTTCATAAAAATTGATCGTAGAAATATTCAAAATACTGATTATAATAAACTTAATACACATTTATTGAATATTGTCCTATGAATCACTATTTTTTGAGTCGATTTCCACTAATAACTGTAAGCCCTTTTTTGTAATAGAATAATTCTTTGCATTTTTTTTTATATAATCTCTCATTCTTTCAATATGATAATATATAGACCCTGTTGATAAGGCAGTAGCATTTTGTATATCAGAAAAACCAGCAGATCCATTTCTATCAGCTATAGCACGTAATATTTTAATTCTGGTTCTTCGAGCACGGAGTTGGGTTTCTCCTATCAATATTGATATTGCTCAAATAAATTATTTATTTTTTACTGAATTAACTAAAATTTATAATAAAAGTAAAAGTTATAAGAAATGTTATATAAAAAAATTAATAATTTTATATTTATTATCATTCCATTATATTTTAATGTCTACGTAAAGCTTATAGAGATATAATTCAATAACCTAACTGCGATGCAATATGGGGTCGTAGCGAAGCCAGGCATCGCAACGGGCTCCAGATCTAAAAATAGGGCGTTCAATAGCTTGAAGATACCCGTAGGTCAAGGGTTCAATTGGTAATGGGTTCATCACTATTATCAGAATAGCTCCCTTCGGCCCCATATACATTAGTAGATAAATTAGATATGAAAGAGGGGTTTATTCAAAAAATTTCAAAATAATACTACTACTGATATTTCGTCCCTCTCTCCCAGTCTCTATAAAGTTACTGCATATATTAATATAAGAAAATCAATTGGATAACACATGGAAAATGAATCAAAATCAAATGCTAATGTTGCAATAATTGATCTAGATATTCAAGATATAGAAGGTATAGGTCCTACTACGGCAAAAAAATTAAAAGATGCAGGTATTATTTCTGTAATGGATTTAGCTGTAGCTAGTGCAGAAGAACTATCTGAAAGTATTAATGCTACAAAAGAAACGGCAGCTTCATTTATAATTTCAGCTCAAAAACTATTAAGAGAAACAAATGTTCTAGATAAGGAATTTGTTACTGCTGATGCTGCATTACAAAAAAGAAGATCAATGCTGAGATGTTCTACAGGCTCTTATGCATTAGATGACCTTTTACTTGGAGGAATAGAAACACAAGCTTTAACAGAATTTTATGGGGAATTTGGATCGGGTAAATCTCAAGTTTGTCATACTTTATGTGTAACAGCAAATCAACCTATTGAGGCAGGAGGATTAAATAGTGCAGTTATATATATTGATACAGAAGGTACATTTAGACCAGAAAGAGTTGAACAAATAGCAAGATCAAGAGGAATTGATCCTACAGAAATTCTTAAAAATGTAGCAGTTTGTAAAGTATACAATAGCTCTCACCTTGAATTAATAGTTAAAGATTTAGGGAAATATATTGACGATTTTAAATCAAAATTAGTAATTATTGATAGCATAATCTCACTTCATAGAGCCGAGTTTGCTGGAAGAGGAACTTTGGCTGATAGACAACAGCGATTAAACGGCATGTTACATAAATTAATAAGATTAGCAGAGATATACAACATAGCAATAATCATAACAAATCAAGTCCAGTCATCACCTGATACGTTCTTTGGAGATCCTACAAAAGCTACTGGAGGTAATGTTTTAGGTCATGCCTCTACGTATAGAATTTATCTTAGAAAATCAGGAGAAAACAGAATAGCCAAAATGATGGATTCGCCATATCATCCTTATTCAGATACAAGATTTACAGTTACAGAAAGAGGAGCAGATGATTTAGAAGAGCAAACATCAAAGAAGGGAAGTAAAAAATCAACAGCATCAGCATCAAAGAAAAAGGAAGAGGAAGAGGAAGAAGATCATCAAGAATGAATAAATGAATAATAACTCTTTTTATCATTTGCCATATAACTTTTCTCTATTCAACGACCATTTTCCTAATCTTATCATTGTTATACCTCCAGCTATAATAAGAAGAATGACTACTAGAACTATTGGAGCAATCATTAAGTTTAATGGATAAAGAGCATTTGAAATGTATATACATTTAGGTCCATTATCACATGATTTTGTAATTGGAAATACAAGTAATACAGTAGCAAAGATAACTAGTAAAATTGTTCCAATTGATGCAATAACTGCACCTACTTTAACTATAAATTCATAATTCATATTGAAATCGCATTAAGTTTATTATTAATATTAGTTTTAATACAATTAGAGCTTTGATATATCCATTGTTACAAATTGATAGAAATCATTATTTGTTACCTTAGAATACTTTTCGTTATAGTAAATGAATGGAAGATTGTTATGTTCGTGTTCATCCCATAAATCATGTATTTGGTCAAAGTATTCCTTTTTACTTTTTCCTTTAATTCTTAATATTTCATGTAATAAAATATGTGAAACTCTTGCACAATTATAATCAGCGAAAAATTTTGAGAGTTGTTCTTTGGATTCAATATGATCTGGTCTTTTCCATTGAACCAAACCAAAATTATTTGTAGCATATCCACCTATATGACAATCAGTCCAAAATGGTTTGAAAAATGAGAGATAAAAATGATATACTGATTTTCCTCTACCTTGATGATCTCTTAATAAATAACCTAATGACATCCTATCAAATAATCTTCCTTCGATAACAGGCAGAATATCTGCATCAATACTAAAATTTAAAGCAAAATTTCTTTTTGTCCACCAATGAAAAAACTTAACCATTGAAGATACATAACCCCAATCTTCTTCCTGTCTTTTTTTCCATTCTTCATTTTTTGCAACATATATGAAAAAAAGCTTATTTGAATTGAATTGCATAGTCTTTAAAAAGTTTATTCTGTTTTGTAAGAAGAATAACTACAATTGCAATGGTGATTATTACTGTTATTATGTATGTCACTATTTGCAAAAAAAATGTTAAATTAAATTTACTTAGGTGTTTGGTTAATGTATACTCAAAATCAAAAGCTTGTTCACAAATATTACAATTGAGAAGTATATTAAATTTATCCATATACATATCATATATAAAATACAATAAAAAACCTATCGCATGAAACTGCCAATATAGTAAAGACATTAATAAAAAAAGAAGTTAATCAAGAATATATTAGACTGAAGAATATATTAATTGTTGGACAATCTTGATTTAAAAATCAATGACTGGACTATAAATACAGTTAATTCTTTAATAAAACCTAACAGGATAGATAAAATTGCAGAATGTGCTTTACAACTTTCTAAAATAATTTATTATAATGACATGGATATAGAAAAATATCTGGCGGAAATAAGTATAATGCAGAAGGAACTTAATACTAAAAAAGAAAAATCTAATATTAATTTCAGTAGGCCAACTCAAATAATAGAATTAATAAATGAATATATTTTTAGAGAAAAGGAATTCAAAGCTAATGTATATGACTATCAAAATCCATTAAATAACTTTTTAAATGTAGTAATTGAAAAGAGAATAGGAATTCCTATAACACTATCAATAATATACATTACTCTTGCTCAATCAATTAATTTTAAAGTGTATCCAGTTAACTTTCCACGACATTTTCTAGTTAAACATGTATTAGATGATGATAATGACTATAATGAGATAATAATTGATCCTTTTAATAAAGGTAGAATAATGGATGATTATGCTATGAAAAATTTATTAGATAGCTTTTTTCCAAATCATAATATTCCATTAACAAAAAAATTAGTTGAAAAAACAGACTTATCTCAAGTAATGATAAGGATTCTAAATAATGTAAAAGATAGTTTTTTTGAAATTCAGGAATTTGATAAAATAAACATAGCAAATGAAATGATTTTTGCTATAGATCCTAAAAATACATATGCAATCAGGGATAAAGGAATAATACTACATAATAAAGATCCGCAAAAATCATTGGAATTATTAAATACATATCTAGAACTCGAACCGGAAGCAAATGATGCTGACATTATTTTAAAAATTATTAGAAGTATTAGAGAAAAAAATAATTGATAAAATAATATATTATTTTATTTGTAGTATAAATCAATACTTTTAGATTAGACACGTTATATATAATATTTAAATAAGAAAAATAAAGAATATTATTTTAATATTGGAAAATCTTTTTGTAACTTTATAAATAAATCTTTTGCATTTTTTCTCGCATCTTCTTTAATTTCTTCGTTAAAGATAGTATTGCTAAGAGAATCCATTATAGTTTGTAGTTCTTGTTCATTTAGAGAAAGATCGTATTTATCTTTAGTCATATTTTTCATCTTCAGTATAAAGTAATATAAAATTCTATTCTTTATGGAAAATTATTAAAAAGTACAATATAAAAATAAGCATACATTCATAAAACATTATTTAGCAAAACACTAGAAAATAATCATTATATACAATTATTAGATAAATTTGAACCAAGGAAGTAGGTCTTCTCTTTTTAGTTTATCAAGCTTTATATTTGCTTCATTTAATAATATGTTACCCTCTTCAGGATAATCATATAAAACAACAATTCTTCTAATACCTACACTTATACACATTTTACTACACTCTAAACAAGGCGCAAATGTACTATACAATGTTGTACCCTTAGTGCTTGAACCATTACCAAATAATGCACATTGCATAATTGCATTAGCTTCAGCATGAGTACATAAACATCTTTCTAAATTAACTCCAGAATTCACTTTTCCGTTAATTCTTTCTTGACATCTTTTGCAACCACCATCTATGCAATTAAGTATTCCTGGAGGAGTTCCATTATAACCGGTAGCGATCTGTCTGTTATCTCTAACTATAACTGCCCCTATTTGTCTTGTAAGGCAATTAGATCTTAATTTTGCAATTTCAGCTTGAAGCATAAAATATTCATCCCAAGTTGGCCTTACCTTATTCCAATTGAGCATATTCTTTTCTTGCATAATTAATAAGATCCTTATTATTATAATATAAGTATGATATAACAATATAAAATTCTAAAAATTTTTATGTGAATTTTTATAGATTAGTATCAACAAAATAGGAGTAATAGTATCAATGCACAGATCTTTACAAAAAAACGAAGAGAAAAAAGCGAGAACTATTTTTCTCATTGTATTTTACTTTTGTGCTACAACAATGTCCATTATTACTTTTTATTCTTTATATGTAAGCATAGATGAATATTTAAGAACAGGAAAAGTAGTCATTGGAGAAGTTCTTGTAAATACAGAATTTCCTTTTCCAGGATTAGCAAAACTAGTAACCTATTTGATGATCGTTACTGTTGTAGGTTGGTATTGTGTTACAAGATTAGGAGGAGATAAAGTAAAGAATATTCCGGAATCAATAAAATCTATTCTTCAATTAATTGTTCTTGCTATAATGGTAATATCATTATACGAATTTATTTATAATTTTGTTATATGGAATTCATTTATTACTGTAGATGCAATAAATGGAATAATAAGATTAGATGATATCCATGTACCATATCCTAATCCTAATACACCATGGAATCTAGTATTTGCTACAAAAATGTCTTTATCAGCTCTATTAATTTCT
>DASVFI010000037.1:0-4150 GCA_036380115.1 Nitrososphaeraceae archaeon
GTAACCAAAAACCAAGTAATTTTTCCAATACAAGCTGAAACTGAACTTGAAATGCTAAAAAAAATGTTTTCATCATTTAATAAATTCATTGACATTAAAACAGATACAATGATTTTTGAACCAGATGAAGGATCCGATATCCATGAGCACTAGAATTAGTAAAAAAATTGATGATACTGATGATAACAGTAAAATTTACGAAAATACTCCTACTGCTTCTGATTTTGAGAGAGGCGGATCTTCACTTGTAGAAGAAATCAGTATGCTTCAGCTTGGTGATTCATTTTTTCCTACTGGGATGTATACTACATCAAGTGGACTAGAAACATTATTTTATGATAAAAGAATTAGAACCAAAGAAGAAATTCTTGAATTTATAACTGTCTGTTTAAAATATCAAATAGGGCCTGCCGATTGTGCAGCACTTTCAAATGCTTATGAATTTGCTACAGAAGGAAATATAACTAAAATAATAGAAGTAGATAATCTTTTATTTTCAATGAAATTGATAAAAGATATTCGTGATGCTTCTACAAGATCTGGAACACAACTTTTGAATTGTTTATTGAGTTTTGTCAAAGATAATGGTTTAATTTCTTCGTATTATACTTCAATAAAGAATAAGGCGGCTCATGGTGTGTATCCTGTTGCCCTAGCTCTAGCATCGAATGGTTTAGGAATAAAAAAGGAGCGAGCATGCCTTATTTTGCTATATGGATTTACAGTTAGTATCGTGGGTGCTGCATTGAGACTTGGAATTCTACAGCATTTGGAAGGACAACAAATTATTCATGAACTAAAACCAATTATGACATTAGTTATGAATAACAATATTAATAGGCATTACTCTCATTTATGGCAATTTAGCCCTGGAATAGATCTTGTACAAATGAAACATGAAAGAATGGATTCAAAAATGTTTATTACATGACATACCGTTATGATCTTGTTATGACATTTAAAAGAATTCCAAGAATAGGTATAGGTGGCCCAGTTGGTTCTGGCAAGACAATGTTAATAGAACAATTCGTTCCCTTATTAAGTCAAAAAGGTTACAAGACAGCGATTGTTTCCAATGATGTAGTATCAAAAGAAGATGCTGATAGAATGAGAAGAAATTTGGCATCAGAAAGGGGACTAATGCCTGAAAGTTTGGTAATTGGGTTGGCTACGGGTGGATGCCCGCATACTGCAGTTAGAGAAGATCCATCAATGAACTTGTCAGTAGTTGAAGAAATAGAATCAACCCATAATCAAGAATTGGATTTAATAATTATTGAAAGTGGTGGTGATAATATAACCACTACATTTAGTCCTGCACTTGCGGATTATTTTATATATATTATTGATGTTGCAGGTGGAGATAAATACCCAAGGAAACGTGGTCTTGGAATAGAAAATTGTGAACTTTTGGTAATTAATAAAATTGACCTAGCACCACATGTTGGAGCAGATCTCAAGATAATGGAAAGAGATGCTAAATTAATAAGGAAAGGTAAACCTTTTGTTTTTGTAAACTGTAAATCTGGCGAAGGAATTAAGGAAGTAGCAGAACATATAGTAAAAGATGTTTTATTTGATTTACCACCAAAAACCTCGATTGAACAACTAACTTGAAAGACCTAGAATATTTTATTCCAGATGATATTCCACAAGAAGTTCTATCTTATGAAGAGGATCTCAGTCAACTAGGCGTGGGAAAAGCAGGAAAATTAGGATCTCTATTCTTATTACTAGAAAAAAATGAGCGAGTAAATAAAACTGTTATAAAGGAACAATTTTCAAAGGTTCCTTTATATACTCAACGAGCTCTGTATCTTGAAGAAAGTCTACCTTCTATGGCCTATATCTATATAATCTCTCCATCTGGAGGAGTTCTTCAAGGAGATAGATATAGAATTGATATAAATCTTAGTAAAAATGCATTAGCTCATATAACTACTCAAGGAGCTACAAGGCTTTATAGGATGAATAAAAATTTTGCAACACAAATTTTGAATATAACGTTAGATAGTAATTGCTATTTTGAATATGTTCCAGATCAAATCATACCTTATAGAGACTCACGATTCTATCAATCTGTAACTATTAATTTACATGATACTGCAACAATGATATATTCGGAAACTATCGTTCCAGGTCGAATGGCTATGGGGGAGTATTTTGATTATGATGTATGCTATCTAAAGACTGTAGCCAAAAGCCCTATTGGAACATTAAAACTTGTTGATACCGCATTGTTGGAACCCAAAAGAAATAAACTAAAAAGATTTGGGATTCTTGAAGAATTTAATATGTTATCAAATATGTATATATTAACTCCATCTAGATATATTGGTATTCTATCTGAAAGGATTAATGAAGATTTAATACAATACGAGAAGATTGTGGGAGGATATTCAATATTACCAAATGATTCGGGAATAGCAGTGCGAATACTGGGTAACACAATTGATAATATAAAAGAAGTAATTCACAATATGCTTAAAGTCTGCAGACAAGAAATCATAGGAGCTGAATTTAGCGGTATCAGAAAAAACTGATTTTTTTCTTTTTTTAAAATTTTAGATTATGCAACGAATTTAAAAAATATTTGTGTATTAAATATTTACATAATAATTAGCGTGATATTGTCCAAAATTCTATAATTTTAACTTTGTGATTGACATTTTCTTTATGAATATCAGCATCAATTCTATTATCAAAAACTTTATCACAATCTTGACACCATGAAGTTTGTTTCCTTCTGCTTTTATCTAATGCATTCAAATGGTATAATAAGACATTAATATTAAATAAAGGATTTGTTATTTCAAATAGGTTAAAGTAAACATAAATATGATTTTAACATAAAACTAATGAATTTAGATATTTTTCATTGTTCTTTTAATAAGGTGAAAATATATTTATCTTTAAATAATTAACAGCAACTTATTTCATATTAATGTATATTTTGGAGGTATCTATAATTGGAAAATCCATTTAAGCATCTAAAAAAAACCCCAAATGAGTCAAAAGCGGAGACAACACTGATGATGTTACCATCAGATGCTAATCCAAAAGGAAATGTTTTTGGAGGCGTTATATTAAAACATGTGGATCTTACTGCTGGTATCGTTGCTAAAAGACATGCTAATCAATCAAATGTTGTAACTGCAAGTATCGATAGAATGACTTTTATTAAGCCAATTTTTATTGGCAATTCGTTGATTCTTGAAGCAAGAATAAATTATGTTAAACGTTCTTCTATGGAAATTGAAGTCAATATTTTTGCAGAAGACCTTGACTATAACATACGAGTTCATGCGGGAAGGGCATATGTTACCATGGTTTCAATAGATAAATATGGAAAATCTATGGAGGTGCCTCAACTTTTATTAGAAACAGAAGAGGATCATCAAAAATTCAAAGAAGGTGAAGCTAGAATGATATCTAGGCTTAGAGAAGCAGGAAAACTTTAATTAATTCATCTCAAGAACTAGTTTAATCTTTTATAATTATCTCATTTATTGTATTTCTTTATTTTTTATTTCTATCAAAAATAGTCCATTCAATGTTTTATTCTCATAAGAATATGAATAATCATTATAAAACTAATTCTCTAAAGTTTTTTTATAATGCCTATGAAATCTAATTAAATAATATGGTATATTATGATAATATGAAGAAAATAATTTTTATTGGATGCATTTTCATTTTTGCTTCAGTTCTCATAATTTCAGCAATCGGTAATAACTATGGTTTAGCACCTGCTTATACTCAAGAAAATACAGAATTTACAGCAACACTTTCTGGAAAAGAAGTAGTACCACCAGTTAAAACTGATGGAACGGGAGTAGCAAATTTTGAAGTATCACAAAATTCTCTAAATTATCAAATTAATGTATTAAATGCTGGTACAATCACCACAATTCAGATTCATAGTGGCGCAGTTGGAACAAATGGTGATGTTTTGGTTACTCTGTCTAAATCGAAAGATAACGATGCAAAGTTATTTGGTGATGGATCAAAACTTTCTGAGCTTTCTACAAAAATTTCTGATATTTCCTCCACTACACAAAGATCTAGCTCTTTCTCGGCTAGTGGTAATGTTCAAGCATCAGATTTGACTGGTCCATTGGCTGGTAAAACAATTGACGATCTGGTATCA
>DASVFI010000038.1:0-16513 GCA_036380115.1 Nitrososphaeraceae archaeon
CAGACAAAGATAGAATCCCAATTATATAACCTGTAATTGATGGACTAATTGCTTGGGCTATATTTCTTGACAAGTTCGTTATTCCCGCTGAGGCTGTTCTTTCCTCTTCTTCTACTACTGCTACAATATATGACTGTCTTGCAGGAACATCCATTTGAGATAAAGTCATTCTTATCATGTAAAATACAATTGCTATTTCGAGACTAGGAGCAAAAGCAAGCAATATTAATAAAATGTTAGATGGAATGTGAGTAAAGACCATTGTATTTATCAAACCTATTTTATCTGCAATCTTAGCAGCAATTAAATATGAAAATGCTGTAAGTACACTGCCTATTGAGAAGATATAAGAAATTGTTGATAGATCTATATCAAATTTAGTAAAAAACCAAAATGAAACTATGCTCTGAATAGCAAACCCTCCAGCAAAAGAATCTATAGCAAATAATCCCGACAGTTTAGCAACAATTTTCTTTGACTTTGGATTCAAAGTTTTAGATACAGGTTTAAAGTTTTGTACTTTTTCAATTTCTATAGAAGAAGAAATTTTTAGATAAATTCCTATTACCAATATTCCTAAAAAAGAGTAAAAGAGAAACAATAGTTTGATTGCATAAATTTGATCTAATCCTAATTCATTTTGAATAATAATAGGTAAATTGGCAATCAGAACTCCAGCTCCCATTGCAAATGTTCCTGCCATATTATATAATCCAAAAAGTGTATTCCTTTTTCTATTATCTTTGATAGTTTGAGGAAGAATTGCTTGTTCAATAGAAAGAAAAGCACTTGTTTCCGACCCTGTTATATTAAGTGTCCCTATTAGAGCAGCAATAATAAGTGTTAGTGGATTTTCTGTTACAAAAAAGATAGCTCCTGAAATAGACATCATACTAGCATATAATAACAGAACATTTCTTCTTCCTATACGATCAGCATAGAAACTAGCAAATAACGTAAAAATAATACTATTTATCAAGGTAGCAGAAAGAATTATGCCAATCAGCATATCATCAAAGCCAATTAATTTCAAATATATTGCGAGAATTACACTTAAAAAACCATACGCAAATGTTCTCACTATTCTTGCATATAAAAGTAATATGCCATCTCTAGACATCCATGGAAGTAAAATCTTCATTTTCTATCTCCATAATATTTTGATTTCTATTTGACTTTTATTATAACCTATATAAATCAGAAAAAATCAGAATATAATATTAAAGAATATTTAATTTAAAATTTTGTATAATATCACATATAATATGATGGAGCCCATAAATCCTAAACAAGAGATAGAATTCACCAGGGTAGAAATAAAAATGATATTTATAATGATTATGCATATTGTACATTTAGTATTATAATTGCAGGAAATTTTAGCAGTTTTATCTGGCATAATCGTTTTTGGCTTATTGCATGGAATTAACCCATCGCATGGATGGACAATAGCAGTTTTATATTCAATTCGAAGTAAAAGACCGCTATTAGCTAGCATCTTAAGTTCCTGCATTCTCGCTTCGGCTCACTTTCTTTCTTCAATAGTTGTAGTTTTAGCATTTATCTTATTTAGCACCTATATACATATACCTCAAAATTATCTCAACTATGCTGCAGCAATTGCACTTGGAATATTGGCTTTTACGTTTTGGAAAGAAAAACCAGAAGATTTAGCAAAGAGTCAACATGGACATTTGCATCAGTTTACAGAGGAAGTTAAGCATGATCACATTCATTGGCACAAAGATGAAGGATTTCACAGACATTTACATACACATCAAATAAGAATATTACCATCTCTCTCAGCATTAGCAACTTCTGCTTTAATACTTGGGTTTGCACATGAAGAAGAATTTGTAATACTTTCTTTAGCAGCAGCAGGAGTAAATCCAGTGTTGTTAATGATTGTATATGCTCTATCAGTATCTGTTGCTTTAATAGGTGTTACAGTTTTATCAGTTAAAGTATTTACTACTATTCAGAATAGAATAATTTATTTCACTAGATACCTTCCAAAAGTAAGTGCAATCATATTGGCCATTATGGCTATATCATTTGGATTAGGATTAGTTTAAAATTACTATTTTTTTCCAATTGAAAGACTATAATGAAACCCTTAACTGAACTAACCAATGGTATAATTAGTTAAATTTAAAATGATAATATTAGAATAACATGGCATAGATTTTTGAATATTCAGTATCTAAATTCTTGTTGTTCTTTTTAAGTAACTTATAATATTAAGTCAAAGTATAACATTATCAAATACTCATATTGATGAATCAAAGATAACAAGAATAGATAGATAAAAATAAAATTATCAAAATTGAATTTGATTATACACCGGAGAAGCCCCTCTGTCTATCTATATCTATAAGACAGTACACCAAATAAAAAACATAAGTGCAACATTATGCTCAGTCATAGATAGAATTATATCGAATATTATGAAATTTTCAATATTAGATAATGTTAAAGATTTTAGATCTTTTATTTGGTATTATTACTATCAGTATTATATTATTTTCTGCAAACTTACTATCGATTTCTGTTTATGCTCAAGACAATCATTACTATTATAACACAGACGAAAATAATAATTCTTCACTTTAACACGAAATAAAAAATATAAAAGCAATACTTGAGAATAAGGTAACAAAACTTGCTACGGCTTTACAAATTGCCAGTAATCTACCACAAATTCTACAGCCTCCTGATATAAATTTGATAGATCCAAAAACTAATTGCATACCAGAAAATGCAGATATTGAGAAGAGGAAAATAGCTAAAATACTATTGGATCAATTTAACGAGTTTTCATCAATTGTATTTTTATTAAATAATGGAGACGTATATTTTGATGAACTATTTGAACGTCAATTAAATCGAACTACAACAAATCTTTCTTTTAGAGACTATTATCAAGCAGTAGAACAGACTAAAAAAACTTGAGTGATGCAATTATTTCTATAACAACAGGAAGAAATCTGGCAGTAATTGCTACTCCAGTGATAAATAAAGAAAATGAGATGACAGGAATACTGTTAGGAGCTATTAATTTTAACAATTATGACAAATTTCTGCAGTCACTTAATTTACAAAATAATACCAGGCTGGTATTAGTTGACAAAACTGGAATAAAGATTGGTGATTCTAATGAAAACGAGACATCAGCTTCAAAAGAATCTTTTGAGAAGAAACAGTTTTCAAATCTTACCTCTTTCAAGTTAGCATTGGAGAGTAAATCAGGAAGCATTGTAGAAAAATTTGAAGGGAAAGAAAGTCAAATCACTTTTCTCCCGTATGATCTTTATCAAAATAAAAGAATGTTGCTACTTATTCAAGGTTGTGACAGTGACGGAGGAAATGAATCAAATAAATGCATAGGTAATAATAAAGAAACTAACTTATTTAACGAGAATGTTTTAACTAGACTAGGTAGTTTTTTTTAAGGTAATTTTTTATTCTTATATCTTTTTTATTAATATATTAGACTCCTAGTAACGTTATTAGTATTAGTCAAAAAATAGTGAAGTTACCTAAGTTAAAAAATTGTTTTTTTATTAAATTTCCTTTTAAATTAGCTGCTAACTAACATTGATAAATCTTTCATTTAATATTAAGAACAATTTTCTGGATAACCATTATTTTTTGAAATGCATTATTGAACTACAAAATTGTGTCAAAATCAGTTGAATATTATTTAAGTATTCTCTATGTTCTATCCACCATTTACCGCTGATACGTAAATTTAAACTCAAGCACTTTTAGAAATAGCGATAAATTAACAAGAATAACTTATTATTATAATTATAATTAAAAATTTTGGGAAAGATAGACTTCTTTTTCTAATATCAATATCTATCTTTCTATACTAATAGTAAACTCAATATACGCGTATTCCTACGATAGTATTGTGAATAATGGTTTGGTCAGGCTTTGCTAAAACAAATCATTTTGTTAGTTTAATCTCTCAAAAATATATTTTCATTTTTGTTACATTATTATTACTTGTATATTTTGATTCATCATTTGTAGATCTTAGTGAAAGATTCAATCTACCTGCAAATAAAGCCTTTCTTAGTGGAATTTTCTTGATTTTTGTAAGTCTTTTCATATTTATTAATGTGTTACTTATATTTACAATAAAAAATGTATTTTTAATAAATTATAGCATTTTAGGAGATAAAGTAAAAGTAATACACAATTTTATTGTAATATATCTAATTACAATTAGTTTATTAATTACGATTCTTTTTGCTGAGATGATTATCAATAATAGTTATAGCATTTATTTAATTTATTCTCTATTAATTATTACTCATTTTACTGGCATTTATTTTAGTGTCTGGGGAACAATAAAATTTTTAAATTGGTTTAAAGCAAATAAAGATAAATTATTATTAGTATATGCTATATCATTTATTACAATTAGTGTCCTAATTACTCTTTCGTTAGTATATACTCTTACAGAACTTGGAAACTCTCCTGAAACAGTAACCCCATCAGACTTAAAAAGAACAATTCATGTCATATCAGTTAACCTCTCTGAAATCTATCCCTTTTATAGAATATCATTTTTTATCACTTTTTGTTCTATTTGGGTCTTAACTGCTTTTCTTTTATATGATTATTTTGGTAGAAATAATCGATTAAAATTTTGGCTTGTTTTATCAGTTCCTATGATATTTTTCTTGATAGAATTTTTTCCCGTTACATTAAAACTATTGATAAGTTTATATCAATTAAATCCATCTCTCTTTTTACCTTTCTATACAATACTTTCTACCGCTATTACTTTTGTAGGTGCGACTATGGTTAGTATAACGTTATGGTTACTAATAAGAAAGATACCAAACAAATCATTTAGAAACTATTTGATACTAGTTGCATTTGGATTATTGTTGGTTTTAATATCTACTCATGAAACATCTTTTCCGCGTTTTCTCTTTCCTCCATTTGGGCTAATCACAATTTTATTTGTAGGATTGGCAATTTATCTTCTTTTTATGGGATTTTATTCAGCATCTCTACATATTAGTAAAGATATGTCTTTAGTTAAGAATTTTGCAAATAGAATTCACCAATACGGATTTTTTAGAAATATTGCAAAGTCACAATTAGAACAAGATATCAAAGGAATAATGACTAAAGCGTTACAAAGTAATGAATTGGATATAAGACAAAAAGAAAATGAACATCAACAAGAACTTGAAAAAGAAGATATAGAAAAACTTTTTCAAATTGTAAAAAACGAATTAGAATATAAAAGATCGAGTAATAATGAAAAGAAATAATGATATAGTAATATTAGCAGACTTTTAGTTTTGTTTACATGAGTAAAACCTAAAATATCATAAAACTATACTAACTTCCTGTATTAAAAATGGAAAAAATATCCAATAAAATAACAATTAAAATTTTATTATCAATTTTTAGTCTACCGCTATTATTCTTCTCTATTACAAATGTCTTAGCAATAGAATCAATAGAAGATTACGTTTTTGAACCAAATTCTGAACCTTATAATCGCACATATGGTGAATGGGAGGCAAAATTTTGGGGATTGCATATCAATCTTCCTCCAGATGAATCACCAGCCTCTCCTAATTACAAGCCAACCGAATGTTTATTATTAAAAGATGAAAATATGACATTTCTTTCTGATTTTTACAGTGAAATAGAATACCGCAGCTATAACTGTAAAATTTCTCAAACTCCAATTGCAATTCCTGCATTAACTGAAGGCTGTAGTTATGGAGAGTTTGAAAATCCAAATGATAAGATCATAGAGGATTGTGTTTATTCTCATAATCCTTATGCAGTTGTAAAGGTGACAATAGATGGAAAAGACATACCTGATATTAATGAATTTAGGATTACGTCAGATTGGTTTATTTTAAATGTTACACAGAAAGATAATCCTTATGATATCAAACTTGGATCTCATAAAGCAAAGATAAATGCAATAATGCCCATCATAAAACCATTGCCACCTGGTCAACACGAAATAAGGACAGAAGTATTCCAAGACATTCCATCTATAGTTATGAGCGATGTTCCATTACATCGTGTAATAACCTATAATCTAATTGTGGAATAGAATGAAGATAATAAATAAATCTAATTATTTAGTAATCTCTAATAGTTATAGGATAAACTAAAGATAAAAGTCATTTTTTGATTACATTATATATTTTTTGATTTTGTATATTCCTATTCGAGGCTACAAAATCGTGTCAAAATCAGTTGATATACCTCCATCGATATTAAATTTAATTTTGGTTTAATTACAGATTGATGTTAATTCAATCGGTTGATTTATTGGTAATGGAGTAATATTTTTCCAATTAGATACTACTATATCCATAGCTCCATCATCTAATAGATTGGAATTATTTGTAGGATCTCTAAATCCTAAATATCCACCATGATTATCTCCTATTCGTATAGCTGAATTCAGATAGAATGTCTCATCAATTTTATTATCCCCATCTGAATCACATAAAGGAGCTAACTCATTTTGTACATTTATTTGATTATAATTTTTAGGTAATGATAATGCTATATCATATGGAATAGTCTGATATCCGCTTTGTCCAAGAGCCCAATCACCTTCTACAGAAGGATAAATTTGATAAGGAAAAAATGGAAATATAAAATCTGGTTGATAAATATTATCTTCTGAGCTGTATAAATTATAAAAATCACTAACTTGATTTTCTATAGCGTTCCCATAAGCAGTTGTTTTTACTGTATTCCAATTTGTCCAATCATTAGTAATATCTAATTGATTTTTTGATATTTCCTCATTATCTACAGCAGCTCCTAATAGATGTACAGATGCAATTTGATAATTGTTATCATTCCAAGTTTGATTTTTGTGAAGAGAATCTAAGGCACTAAGAACTAGTCTCGAACCAAGTGAATGACTAATTAATCGTATATCACTTTTTTTATTAAATTCCTGTTGGCATGTATCTATATAATTAAGGATAAATCCTGCAAGTTTTTTACCTTCGTCTATAGATAGCTGTTTTGCTTTTATCCAACCTTCTGGTGTGAAACCAGTATCTGAACGCCAACTATAGCCAATTAATGATATATCTGTATAATTGTTATGTTCCAAGGATATTTTTACCCTATCAAGCTGTTCCTTTGCATTTTCATTGTTATTATCATACCCATGAACAAAAAATACAATCTCAGCAGGACAGGATTCAAATAATTGGCTGATGTTAGTGAATTGATAGTTATTGTTAAAACCTGAATCATTTACACCGTCAGGATAACCAAGAAATTCTCTAGTTGTTATCATGTAAGTAGAAATATCTTCTGCTGTTGTTGTACTAGCCCAAACTTTATCAACAGTGAAGGAAGATAAGATGGATAAAGATACAATAATTGAACTTAAAGATAAAAAGATAAAACTTGTATTGTGTGAATGAAAGTATATTTTATAATAATTTAAAGATGACAATTTGTTAATATAAGTAGAGTAATCCAATAATTTTACATTAGGTATAAGATATTTAAAATTTTATATATAAATTACTTTTTCATCTATATTAATATAAAATTATTGTAAGAATATACTGAAAAAATTCCTGACTCTTTTATATCAACTATTAAATAAGTTACATCAAATCTATTATTTTCACTTCTTTTGAATTACAAAATTGTGTCAAAATCAGTTGACTATCAGAACCTAATTGTCAATAGAATTTTAATTGTATCATATTATAGTATTTTTTTGTTAAAAATATCAGAAAAAATGCTGATTCATCTTAAAAGATGGATATTTATATTCTCGAATTTTTCTTTATCTTCTTTATTGTAAAATAAATATACATCTGTTTTTAAATTGTGTTTAAAATTTGTTGAACATTCAAGATTTACAAATTCACCAAAATTAATATATTTCATATTTTTGTAGACATCAGAACTACATAATATATAACCTCCTTTAGTATAGTCAACAATCCTATGAGCTAATACAACATCGGATCCCCAATATGCTATTTGTCCATCTATTTGTTTAACGGGTTTACTAATTCCACAAGAAATCCCAGTATTAACTATAATTGTTTTTGAATCAATTTCTTCTTGAGAATATATTTTTCTGTTTTTTATTTTCTTATTGTGATCATTTAAATATCTATGAAGATCAATTGAAAATTTTAGTGCATCTTCTCCCATATCAAAAATAATAAAATAACCATCTCCTGTTGAGTTGATATACCTTACTTTCTTTTGGTGTAGTCTATCTTTGTTAGAGTTTAAAATTTTATTAACACAAAGCCTCAATTTTTCTAATTTCTCAATTTGAATATCTAGGGGAATATTTTGCGAAGAAGAACTTTCTAAATCAATAACAAGATAATAATAATAGTATGATTTATTTTTAGAAACCATATAGAAATATAAATAGAAAGAAGAGTATATTTTTCTTATTACCCGAGAGTATTAGTTTTTTCGTATTATATAGACAAGTTTACTATTCAACAAAAATTCAATTAGATATATCAATTTATTATTACAGTTATAATTTCCATTCAAAATTTCTGATATTGTAGTTTATGTTTTTCAAAGTGACATTTCTCAGAACAGTAATAGTCATTGCACATACGACAGAAAATAAGATAATCCTGACTCTTCCTGCCACAATTAGCACAACAACTAGACATATCCATATATAATAATACGTTATTGTAATATGTAAATTTGTCTATGAATATTAAAAATACTAATTTTAATTAAAATCATTTATTAATTTAAAAGTATGTTAGATTAGACTTTTTAAGCTATTTGTATAACGATTTACCAAAAATAAAATTTCATTATAAAAGAAGATAGATATTCATCTTCACACTGATGGGAGATCTATTGGGTCATAACTTTATTGTACAAGATCAAATTTTGAAACATGTTTGTCTTTTAATTGTTGGTAAACATAATTATAAGTATATGGATCTATTGTATCAACAAGTATCTTATTAATTGTTATTAGGAATGGATATAGTATTAAAGTCTGATTTAGCCATTTACTTTCATTTAATTTAAGAAGTTTAATTATTCTTAATATATTAATATAAAGATATTCTTTGGCATATATAATGAACATATCAATTATCTTTATTTTAATAACGATATTGGCAAGTATAATTATCATATTCTAAAATCTATTGTATTAATTCAGAAGAAATTATCTATTATCACCTCACATGGTCATTCTACGGTTAATATGGAACTTATTCTAAGATCAACAAGAGACGAATCCCATTAATTCATAAAGTCATAAACTTAAAACCTACTAAACAGAAGTAAAAATCATGAATAAACTTGAAGGAAAAGTCGCAGTTATTACAGGGGGAAACAGTGGTATAGGCCTTGCAACGGCAAAACGGTTCGTAGCTGAGGGTGCACATGTTTTCGTAACTGGTCGACGACAAAATGAACTTAATACAGCAGTAAAGGACATTGGTAAAAACGTCACCGATGTTCAAGGTGATGTCTCAAATCTTGCAGATCTTGATCGATTGTACTCTATAGTAAAGCAACAAAAGGGACACATCGACATTCTGTTCGCAAATGCTGGCCTTGGGGAATTCGCCACATTAGGGGAAATTTCTGAAGCTCATTTTGACAAAACATTTAGTGTCAACGTCAAGGGGCTTCTATTCACTGTGCAAAAAGCGGTTCCTTTGTTTAAGGACGGTGGTTCGATCGTTCTAAATTCATCGATTGCTGCATCCAAAGGAGTCGAGGGGTTTAGTGTTTACAGCGCAAGCAAGGCCGCCGTACGTTCGTTCGCTCGAACATGGACAGTCGATCTTAGACAACGCAAGATCCGCGTCAACGCCATCAGTCCCGGTCCGATTGACACACAGGCCTTAAGTGACTTGATGCAGAATGAGGAACAGAGCAGACAACTCAAAAAGGACCTCGTAAGCAACGTACCACTGAGAAGGATGGGCACTCCTGACGAAGTTGCAAAAGTTGCCTTGTTCCTTGCATCCGATGACAGCAGTTTTGTCACTGGTATAGAATTGTTCGTTGATGGAGGTATGGCACAAATCTAGCTAGTGTCTTTGCTTTTTCTAATCTATCCCGAATCTAGTAGTTTCAGTTAAAGGTTTATTTACAAAAGATATTTACTAAATATGTTTCCAGAAATTAACAATGTTAGATTGCACAACCTAATTATGAATTATATTATGTCAAAGTTGCTGCAACTCAGGCAATTCTTCAGTTTGTAATAATATTCATAACGGCAAACTTTGCTACTGGATTTTTTTTAGATAATAAATTAATTAATAATTTCAACAAAAAATTATTATATATTATGTTACCGAACCCTGCTCATTGATTTTTTTCGTAACTAATATAAAACTTTTAAGTCAAAAAAATTGATAGAATTGCTATATAAACAGGATAGATAACTATTTTACTTTTTCATGCTTTTTATAACTGATGGGTTGCTTGTGTATATCCATCACTGATCAATTGATTTATTGTCTTATATGAAAAATCTGCCCATTTATTTGAGATAGCAGATTCATCATCTTGACGGTCTATCCTTGTTATTTTATTTATAGTAAATCTACCTTTTAGCAAATCAATATATTTTCTTTTTTTTCCTTTTCTAAATTTACTTTTTGCATCATTGTTTAGCAAAAAATTATTAATGTCATTTTTCAATTTACTCTTTTTATTTTCATCAATATTCTCCAGTGCTATTTCTCTAATATTTTTGGCTAAATCTATATAATCACTTACAAAAATTGCAACTTTTTCATCATATTCTGTTTTATCATGATATAATATATCGTTCATTCTGTCTGTTTGTCCATCGTGATCAATAGGAATTTGTTCTTCTCTTTTAGGCCATAAATTTACAATATATACATTTTCTATATCAGGAACCTTTATGTCGTTATTATTGTTGTCTTGATCTTCATTAACATCATTTCTCCATATACTTTTTAAAACTATATCTTCTCCCTTATCTTCAATCTTTTCTTTCCAAAATGTATTATGTTGTCCTATTAGTTCTCTTAAAGGAGTATTACTCAATATTATTCCATCCCAAAAGTTACGTGTAGAATCTTTTGCTTCTATTTTTGTAAAATTATAATAGACTGGAACAGATGCACTTGCTAATACATGATCTATTGTTATACCATTATGATATTCTATAACATGTTTGTGATCATATTCTGTTTTAGAAGAATAACTATCAAATGTGACTGTTGTACCTTCCTGTACATCCACCGTTACAATAAGCAGTCTTGGTTCTGGCGGTTGAGTTTTTAGTGAAAAATCTTTTAAATATTTATTTTCCAATAGCCTCCTTAATGGTTCATTACTATACAAATAACTTGTATTTGTAAAATCTAAAAATTTTTTATCTTGAATAGCAGATGGACTAGTAAACATATTCTTAGCTCCCATCGTCAACAGTTCTTTAACAGAATAATATCTTCTTGCAGCTTCTGCCTTGGCCAATTCTTTGTAAAAATATCGAGAGCCATTCCATCTAAAATGGAAGGTAGGATCTAATTCTATCCATGTTAATGTTGATACATCTTTCCAAAAATCATGTATAAGTTGATCAACACCCAACCAGCTTTCATACATAGATTTACCTTTTCTTGTATTTTGAACTACATAATTTACAATTATTGCACCATGTATTGCACCAATAGACGTACCTGCAACAATATCAAAAAGATGTTTATCTTTTTGTGGATTAGAATCATTGTTTTTAGTTATCTTATCATATATTGCTTTAAAGACTCCTGCCTCATAAGCTCCCAATGAAGCCCCTCCTTGCATAACAAGAGCTCTCTGCGAAACATTAGAATATTGATTGATATCAATCATTACTATGATAATGTAGCAAATTGAACTCTAAAAAGAATTTGGTATAAGGAAAATGAGTTAACGAATAGATACATTCTTTCTATTGAATAGAATTTTTATTTTATAGCATCTCTTACATTTCATATTCTTTGTCTCATACAAATTAGAGAACTACAAAATTGTGTCAAAATCAGTTCACACACCTCCGAGCCTGTTAACTAATTGATTTTGAATCTCTGAAGGAGCAAATAATAAATAGAATTATGGCAAATTCAAAAAATATTTCAAGACTCCACATATCTGGAATAAAAAGAAAAACATTGGAGTCGAATGAACTATTTGGAAGCAGATTTTCCAATATAATGAGAGACTATTGGTTTCGGGCCATCTTTTAGAAGTAATCGGATTTTATCTTCCATAATCTGAACGTTCTTGGTAACGCGTTCATGCTGACGCATGTGTTCAGTCCAGGTGTCTGCAATTCGGATTTCGCGATAGTGGCCAATATCTAATGTGTCTTGGAACAACTCCCAATAGGCCATTCCTTCGCTCTTAAGAATACGTCCTAATTCCAGTACATTCTTCTCGAACTCGTTAGATAATTTAGGATCGATCTTATAGTCAATTATTATTAGTGCTTGATTGTCACTTTGTGGAAGATCAATTGAGATATCAGGAGGAAGTGACCAGTGATCACCAGATGGTGTAAAATCTAGACCATCCAACAAAGTAGTGTTATAACGCTTCTTAGCAAGAATAGTTACACCTAAGGCTAGAGAAGATATGGATAAGGTGATTTGAATACCTAATGTGTTAGCCATCGAACCCCATAATACACTTCCAACTGCCAAGCCACCATTTAGTATGAGTAGATAAACTGCTAATACTCTGGCTCCAATCCACTTTGGTGCAGATTTAATTCCAATGGTATAAAATTTTGATATTATTGTAATGTAAGCTGCTCCTCCTATTCCCATTATTATACAAAGAATAGTAAAATCTCGTATATGCCCCATTGCGAATATTACCATTGCAAGTAACCCCATAGAACCCGCAATAAGAGATTCTACTGAAACCTTAGATCTCAATTTTGGCAAAATTACAATTCCACCAATTATCGCACCCATGCCAAAAGATCCTAATAATAGTCCAAAACCTGTCGAATCAAGTCCTAAGTCATGTTTAGCTAAGAGTGGCAAGAGAGATAATAATGCACTACTACATAATGTGAATAAACCAGCACGGACAATTAATACATGTGCTGCTTGAGAATAGCGTATATAACGTATCTGAGCTCGAATAGCTCGAATTATATTCTCTGGAGGTAGAGAGCTTTGTTGATTGATCTGAGAATTTTTTGGTAATCTACTTAGCACTATAATCATACCAATAAATGAAGCTGAATTAAGAAAAAATACAGTCCAAGGTGCAACTATTGCTACAATAAAACCACCAACCGCTGAGCCAACGATACGACCTAAATTACCAGCAACAGCATTAAGGGTGAGAGCAGCAGGTAGTTCTGAACTTGATACTAGTCCACTCATGATAGGAATAATAGGAGTCCTAAGCATAGTCATGCCTGCTCCTAGCGCAAAAGTAAATATCAATAATACTATTGGAGTAGTCACACCAACAAGAGTGAGTATTCCTAGTATCATAGATATTATTAACATGTATGCACAAGTAATAATGAGTATATTACGCCGGTCAAAAATATCAGATAATGTTCCAGATGGTAATGCAAAGAGAAAAATTGGTAGAGTAGTAGCTGTTGTGATAAGAGAAACGAATAAAGGATTTGGAGCAAGTGAAGTCATTAACCATGATGCTCCTATATCATACATCGCTGCACCTATATATAAAAAAAGGGCTGCACTCCATAACGTGCTATACAGATTAGATCTAAAAGGACTCAGACTGGATGCTGGAATATTTTCTTCTTCGTGTAGATGTCCTTCTCTTTCAACCATATGAAATAATTAAGCAACACTTAGTCATACATTTTTCTATTTAGTCCAAAGTCTAGGAATATTGGCAATTCTATCCTGTCCTTCTTTTTCTGAGGCAATAAGTTGAACTGTGATATCATCAAAATACCTATCAAGAACACTTTCTCTTTCCATGGCTAATGGAGGAGTACAATAATCTTCTTCTATCCATAAAGCGTAGCCATCTTTGGGATCAATCTTTGCGTTATCCAAGCCATTTTGTAGTGTTTTTCCAAATGGCCTAAGCCTTGATATTTCACCAGAATTCAATTCGTTCCTAAGACCCTACAGGTCATTTTTTGGTCTTGCTTTGACTACATATAAAGCCATTATTGTTTTGCCTATATGTTAGTAAGAAATATCTTTTATAACATCTCTAAAGGTGAACTACAAAATCGTGTCAAAAACAGTTGACATACCTCCTTTTTAGCGCCTACGTATAAATTTATTAGTATATTATAATCTCAGACAGGATAAATCATAGTTTTTCTAGATTATTCATATGACGTCGGAGAACGGGTGTTTTTACCTTGCATAACATTCTCCGAGTTATATGGAGTTATATTAATAATGGATTTTAATTATCATAAATATAGTTTTCTACAATTTATTATGCAAAGACATTTTATAACAAAAAAAGAGAAAAGAGAATTAATTTCATTATATGTATATATATATATTTGATTATTATAACTATAACATAACATTTTTTAGTATCATATTATTAAAGATATTTATTATTATAATATTCTAGTCTATATTCTATAATTAAATTAAATATTTTATGTTACTTTCTCATTTTCCATATTCTAAATATAATTGAAAAGTATTCAACAAATATGCACAAGCCAGTAACTACCATATTTGGAATTTTATTGACTGGATCAATGATAATGTTATTTTTGTTACCATTTAATATTAATATTTTTTCAAATGCAATGGCTGTTGAAGAAATTAATCCATACACTAATAACGAGGATTATTTGCAAAGATATGAAAAATTCTATAAAGATGATAGTTTTAGAGAGGCGTATTATAATTATCATAAACAACACCATCAACACGGGCAACAACAACAACAATCTCAAGAATACCAAAAAGATACTGATTTGTATGGCAAAAAATATCATGCAGATACAGATAACTATTCTTACAATAGAAATTATGATGATTATGATAATTATAATAGTCATTATCCAGGAAAACCAAATTATGATTCATTAAAAACAGAAGGTGCATTTTTTGTCAGTGATGCAGGAGAATCACACGGGGGGTTTGAATTTACTGCAGAATATAGAACGGAATTTGATGTGACAAATGGAATAGGTACTCTTACAATAACTCAAATTACAGGCTTAGGTGATCCATTAGAAAAGGATGTTTATAGCATTACAGATTTACAAATAAAGAAATTTAATAAAATAACAATGAATATTGATGAATATCCTGTTGAATTAATCTTTGTCAAGAATGATATAATTTGGAATCATCAATTTGACAATAACTATATTGCATCATGGGGAGGTTTTGCTCCTGAGAATGAAATCAAAGGTATGATATCACCCATCATATTCCCAGGTTTACCTGATTTTTGGTATGTAGAACTTCGTATACCTACTGCATATTAAACAGTTTATTATTTAACTTTAATTTTCTATTTTTTATTGTGACATGAAGGCAGCTGTATATCGTGAGCACAACAAGGATCCACGAAAAGTTGTAAAGATAGAAGAGATAGAAATACCTAGAATCAAGCATAACCAAGTTCTTATCAAAGTTGAAGCAGCTTCTTATAATTATGACGATCTATGGGGAATATGGGGAGAGCCAATCAAGATTCCTCTTCCTCACATTTCTGGAAGTGACGTTTCGGGGACAGTAGTAGATGTGGGAGAAAGTGTTTTAGATATTAAAATAGGAGACAGAATAGTAGGGCATTCTACTTTAACCTGTAGGATGTGTAAGAAATGTACTTCTGGCAAAGAATATGATTGTCGTTATAGACAAGTATGGGGTTTTCAAACGGGTCCTTTATGGGGAGGATTTGCTCAATATACATATTTGCCAGAAGTCAATGTTATAAAAATTCCTGATAATGTTTCGTTTGAAGATGCAGCAGCTATTTCTATGGTGGGAGTAACTTCTTGGCACATGTTAGTTAATAGAGCTAATATCCAACCAGGGCAAACTGTTTTGATTATGGGAGGCGCAAGTGGTATGGGAATAACAGGTATTCAGATTGCAAAATTATTCAATTGTGATGTTATTGCAACAGCTGGTTCACAGGAAAAAATGGATAAATGTCTTGAATTAGGTGCTGATCATGTTGTAAATCATAGAGAACCTGATTGGTACAAAAAAGTTAAAGGTTTAACAAATAATCAAGGAGGTGTAGATATTATTTTTGAACATGTAGGTAAATCTGTATTTCCAAAAGAAGTTAGCCTCCTAAATATGGGAGGTACTTTAGTATCAACCGGGGCAACAACAGGATATGATTCAGAAATAGACTTGAGATATCTCTTCTTTAGAGGCCTAAATATTCTTGGATCTACACAAGGAAGTCGCGCAGAACTAGATGAAGTTATTAAATGGATAAGCAAAGGAAAAATAAAAGTAATAATAGATACAGTTTATCCTTTTGAAAACATGGTAAT
>DASVFI010000039.1:0-2607 GCA_036380115.1 Nitrososphaeraceae archaeon
TTTTTCTAGTGTAATATCACTCTCTCAAATACCTCAATTTTTGAAAAAGAAGACTGAGGAAAAAGAAGGATTAGAAGTTTCTGTTAAAAATTTGTATCAAAAACTAAATGAATTAAAGGACATTCAAAAGGAAAAAGAACAAGAATGGAAAATTTATCAGAAATGGTAGAAAAAATGTTAAACCATTATAGATTATTTACTATAGCCAAATACAAATTGGACAAATATGGAATAAGTATGGAGAATTTAAACGAGTTTGTGAATTGTGTAAGGGGAATAGCAAAGGAAAATTATGATGTTACTAACGTTCTAGAAAAAATGGGAGATTATGATAATTTTGTATACTATATACAATATTATAAAAAAGAAGTAGAAGCAAAGAAAGCTGAATTGGATAAATTGAATCAAGAAATAAACTATTGTAAAGGCTTGCCAGATTCATACAAAATAAAAATTAGATATTATCTCTGAATTGGAAAGGATGGATTTTGGCATAAATGAATTACGAGTTTTATTTAATACTTTAAATGAAATAGGTAGAGAGAATAATAAAAATATAGATGAAATAAAAAAAGAATTTTTTGATGATCTGAAAAATTATCATGAAATAGTAAGATCAAGAAAGAAAAGAGACAGACTACAAAGTGAAATCAAAAATCTAGAAATGCAGACGATAAAAGAAAGAGAAAGATATGATTCATACCCAAAGGTGATAGAGAGCATAGAGAGATTATCCCATGCAGAAATTTACGAAGATGATATTTTAGCGATAGATAAAACTCTATCAATGACGGGCATCAGTCATCTGTACAAGGATAAACATAGATATATACAAAGCTTGATAAATGACTTACAAAAATATGGAAATTTAAAGCTAGCTATAAAAAATCATGAGAAAAAAATAAATTTAAATTCCAAAAGGAAGACACAACGTCATAAACAAATAAAGAACAAATCAACTATCAAAGCACGACCCAAGAAAAAAATTGATAATTAAATATTAAAAATAAAAATGAATGATATAAATAGAAATACAAAATACGATCAAACAATAAATGTTCCAGAAGACATTGAATTAGATAGTGAATGTTCAAATTATAGCAATAGAATCTTAGAAATAACATTCAAAAAAGAAAGAACAAAAAAACAAAAGAGTAGACAAATAAATACTTGATAAGATATTAGACTGATAACATTGTATCTCTTTTTAACTAATTTTTACTATTTTATATGAATTTAGAAAGTAGGTATAATTCAATTCTATTGTCTTTTATTTAATACTATAGTTGTAGTTACAAGAGAAGAATTAGGAACTAGCACTATTTTATTATCACTAGTATGTAACTTGGTTGAGATTAAACCAATATCAAATATAATTCCTGTATTACTAAATGCAGTAATTTCATCTCCTAATTTAAATGGCCTAAGTATAGCTAAATATAAACCTGCAATAATATTTCCAATTATATTTTGAGAAGCAAAGCCTACTACTAGACCAGATATAGTCCCTATTGATGCTGCTACGACAGGATCATTACTTAGATAAGAAATTATAATTGCTATTATTACTATCGCCCCTACAATTCTCATAAGAACTTTTATAGATTTTGAAGTATCCTTCAAGTAATCATAAGTAAGATCATGAAATGCATTACTTATGATTTCTATAACAAAATAACCAACTATGGAGACTTGTATACTTTGTAATAGCATAAGATAATCTTTAGGTATTATAGGCTTTAGAAAATACTGTATTGCAACAAATGCTATTGTAAATACAATACCTAAAATAACAATTCTTTTAATAAATTTTGATTTTGTTTGTTTTGCTTTAAGACTTTTTTCAGAGGAATGAGCATTATTATTATCTATGTTATTAATTATATTATCATCAATATTACTATTTTTTTCATTATTAGGGTCCATATATCAACAACTTAAATATATTAGTGAATAAGTTTATTGATAATATCAAGTTATCATTATTACAAAATAGTAAAGTTTTCTATAAAAAAAGAAGGTTTATTTGCAGATATACAATTATGCTTTATACCCAAAAGAAGTACCGTCATGATAAAATGTTTGTTTCCATAATATCATTATTTTAAGTTTTAAAATTATACATAAGAAAAGCATCAAATGAAGAATTACAGTGTATTTACCTAATAATTATTATATTTTCAACACTAATAACCAGAATGTTATATTATAAAGTATATACATTTGGCAAATATGATGGTGATCAATATTGAACATCCAATCACGATGAATACTAATGTCTTGTTTATCATCCATTGAAAAGTTTGAATCATTGAGAACTATAACATTGAATAATTTTGATTAGAATAAAGCAAATAAAATGAGAAAATATAATACTTAATAATATACTTCATTTTTTATTTAAAAATACTGTTTTTGCAAACCTATGTCAATATCATGCCTTTAACGAAGGATCAAATAAAATGAGAGGTAATCTGTTTTCTTTTTAAATATTATTATTACGAATTTGTAATCTATAAACTAATAATTATCAGATAATGAAGAATACAAGTATATATACTTTTTAATATAATATTAAAGATTTAGTTCATAAATAAGTATCATATT
>DASVFI010000040.1:0-2796 GCA_036380115.1 Nitrososphaeraceae archaeon
CGATAATGATTTGGCAAGATATTACCTTCTATAATGTTATTCTGTTACACTCTCCATCTGATAAAGTATCTCTCTTACTAATAAATGGCTTTTTGTGGTTTAGATAATGCCAAATCTTGATCCATGGCTAAATCAAAATGAATATCACCAAAGAATCAGCACAGCAGAAAGCATCAAGTTAGAAAAACATCTTCTATCTATTAGAACTCACAATCAAAAGCAAAAAAACCAAAATGTCATCCTACCTATAAAGAAGATCATGAAAAGAGAATAGAGGTGATAGATTGGGTTTTGAAAAAATACAAGGATGATTTATCATTAAAGAAGGAAATTAATCAATAACAGGATTAAGAACAAGTAATAATAGATAATATTATGGATGAACTTGACAACAAAAGAGATATAGCCATAAACAAAAAGAATAATGCTGAACTAAAAGATGAAATGTTGAAGTACAGACTAGAAGAAGATTACCCTTGATCATGTCCTTTTTGTGATCCGTGACTTTACTGGGGGATATTATAATTAGTTAAAATAATTAAAGCCATTTTTGTTGATGGTTCTTAAGAAGAAGCAGAAATGACTGTAGAAGGCTATATTATGTTGTTATTCTAATAAAGAATGTTAGGCACTAAGATAAACCATCTATAGATGGTATATAACGATAATAAATAATCATGTAATATGAGTAAAGAAAGCAGCATACAACGAAAATATAAAAAAAGTATATTTATTTTCAGGCGAGATTTACGATTAAAAGATAATACAGCACTAATAAATGCCTTATATTCTTCAAATTCGGTTTATTGCTTTTTTATTTTAGATAGTTATATTTTGTTGTCAAAATCATTGTATTCTTCTTTTTCTTTACCTATAGATCCTCTTCTACTTTTAAAACGTAAGCAAAGACGGATACATTTGCTACGATTCTTAAAAGAATCATTGTTGGATCTTCAAAGACAATTTTATGAATTGAATGTAGAAGAAAAAAGTGAAGAACCTAAAGAAGCAGAAGAAGATAAATTTAGTATTTCTGCTAAACTTGTTTTTTTACTCGGAGATCCATCATTAATAATAAAGAAGATATTACAGGAAGACAAAGACATTGAAGCAGTTTTTGTTAATAAAGACTATACTACTTATAGCATAAAAAGAGATAAAGTAATTGAGAAAATTTGCAAATATCATAATATCGAATTCATTGAATGTTCAGATATTCTTATTAATGAACCAGAAGAGATTCTGAATTCAAATAATCAACCATTTAAAGTATTTTCTCATTATTACAACAAGGTAATTGAAATACCATTACGAAAAGAAAGTTATTTGGATATAACAAAATACAAAAACAATATTATTAGTTTTGATAATATTAACAACAACAAGAAATTAAAAAATCTTGATAACATTAAAAGAATTGAAAATCTCGAGAAATTCTTTTCTCAAATTATACCTCAACAAAATCCTGTTAACCCCAATACTGCTCCCTTGTCAGCATCAACACAATTGTTAATTGGAACAAGAAAAAAATATCAAGAATTAACATCAGCATTAAAGTTTAAATTTAACAAAGATAATGAACTAAAAGAAGATTTAAATTTATTAGAAAACACAGCAAGCCATCTTTCACCTTACATTAAGTTTGGGATATGTTCCATTAGAGAAGTATATTCTGCAATACATAAAGAATTAGGTTTCAATCACCGTTTGCTAAGACAATTGTATTGGAGAGATTTTTATACATATATAGGATTTCACTTTCCTTTTGTATTTGCTGGTCCTTTTCAAGAAAGATATAGAAGTAAAAAGGATGTTATTGAGTGGAAAAATGATCCAAAAGAATTTGAATTATGGTGCATGGGAAAAACAGGTTTTCCAATTGTAGATGCAGGCATGAGAGAACTAAATGAAACTGGTCATATGCATAATAGATTAAGACTAATTACTGCTTCTTTTTTGGTAAAAGATTTACATATTGATTGGAGATATGGAGAAAGATATTTTGCATTAAAACTTGTTGATTATGATCCCTCTCTTAACAATGGCAATTGGCAATGGGTGGCATCAACTGGATGTGATGCTCAACCTTTTTTTAGGATATTTAATCCGTGGTTACAACAGAAAAAGTTTGATCCAGATTGTATTTATATAAAAAAATGGATTCCAGAACTTAAAGAAATTTCTAATAAGTCAATACATGAATGGTATACTAAGGTTAATTCGGTAATTGACAAATCAACAAATTCCTCTTTAATTGAAGATTATCCTAAACCAATAGTGGAACACCAGAAAGAGATAATAATTACACGAGAATTATATAATATTTGATATAACGATAATAATTAATCAACATTAGATTGATTTAGGTCTTAAATAAATTCTAAATAAGATAGTTCTACTAGCAATTAATTTACTAGTCTCTATATTTTTTATCACTAAAAACAAGACACATTAAACCACATTACTATACTACTAAAATTACTTGTTCCTCAATATTAATATCGCTTTTTTGTCTGTCTGATCTTATGATTGATTTGGCAGTCTTTAGGATATTATTAGCCTCTTTACTTGAAATCAAATGTCCAATAAAAAAGAGAGTGATTTAAAAGATAAATAAATTAAATGAGACACTTTATTGGATGTATAATTTGACATTAACCCTTATTATGGATGAAATCTTATTAAAAATACTATGTGTTTCATGAATGAAATACCAGAAAAAGAAGCAATACCAAATAAGAAACTCGAAAAAGAAAAACAGCAAGAAAATAAATCTAATCAAGAAGAGAAACCAAT
>DASVFI010000041.1:0-2391 GCA_036380115.1 Nitrososphaeraceae archaeon
AAAGCAACAAATATTTTTCTAAAACAATTGATGATGATGAAACTAAATTAAAATTGCTTAAACCAGTTGTTATAGAACAACGAATGGCAAACATAATGATAAAAAATAAGATGAAAGAAGTATCAATGAGAGAAAAAAACAATAATATTGAAGAAATAGATTTTCCTTTGTAAAGATTAAAATGAAAAGCGGCTCTGGAATATAGAATTTTAATTGACATTTATGAGAAGTTGAATAAAAAAATATCTAATATGAAATAGATAACAAATGAATAAAAATAATAGTTAAATCTCTCAAAGAATTAAGATAGTAAATATTTGAAACGTGCTTTCATTACACTGGCTCAAAGAAAAATTCGTATATTATGACCATATTTTCTCATAAAATGTCCATTTCTTATTTAAAAGGAAATTAGAAATAGATCCTACCATAACTCCAAATAGAAGTGAGATTGGATAAATAATGCCTGCTTCTACAAAAAAATATAGAACAAATAACTGTATTCCAGCACCTAACACTGTAAATAATACATAAAAGGCATATTGTTGTAAGGCATGAGAAAGAGTAAAATTTGTATCTCTAAATGTAAATATTTTATTTAATATAAAATTAGTTGTCATTGATACACCAATTCCAAGAAGAGAAGCGTGAATATACCACCAATCGACTATGATTCCACTAGAAAACAAATAAGATATAGAATAATTAAGAAACAAACCACAACCACCAATTAAAGCGAAATAGATAATTTTTGATAGAAATGAAAGCGATGGTCTACTCTCTTGTATGGTTTTCATATTTGCAAGTAACTTTCTCATATATTAATTCAACATAGACCACCATATTCCATAAACTTTTTAAACGATTCTAATTTATTCTTTTTAAATGATTATTATAAAGTAGATAAATATTGATTTATTTTTTTAAATTTTATTATATAACATACTTTCTAGAGAAATAGATTCATTATATCAATATAACTCGAATTATAAATATTTGTGACATAATTGGAATCCATGTAAAAGCACTCAATACACTTTAACAAATTTATAGATAATTACATTAAGGATTATCTCTCAATATAAAATAAGATATACTTATACCAATTAATCTTGATAAAACAGAAACAATATGTGGCTACTTCTTCAAGAAATTTATGATTCTTTAAAAAAGAACGTTAAGTAAATATCTGCACTACTATCCGTAAAAGTACAAGACAAGGCTTTTGCTATCATTTTCTACTATTCTAGTACCAGACAATTTTAGAATAGAACTACATAACTAACAAAGATGATTCCAGAGCAATGATACGCAGTATAAAATTTAACATGTGAAGTATAAATAAAATATGTTTTGTTCACTTAATTATGAGCCACAGACTTTCAGTTTATTATTTTAGAAAATTTTAGTATTTCATTTTTATTTCTGTCTGTAACATAAATATCATCATTTGAATCTATCTCAATATCTTCAAGTTTATCAAAATTAAAAATTATTTTATTTAAAAATTCTCCTTCATTTGAAAATTGGTGAATCGAGGAAGTGACCTGGTCTATGATAAATACATCTCCTTTAGAAGTAACCCCTATCCCAAGTGGAAGCCCAAATTCTCCGTCTCCATTACCTTCAGTACCCCATTTTGTTATAAACTCACCATCACTAGTAAATTTTTGAATTCGACTATTGCCTGTATCTGCAACATATACATTTCCAAGAGAATCAACATCTATCCCTTCCGGAGAAGAAAACTCTCCGTCTCCATTACCTTCAGTACCCCATTTTGTTATAAACTCACCGTCACTAGTAAATTTTTGAATTCGATGATTATTTGTATCTGTTACATAGATATTATCTTCTGAATCAAATACCATACTATGTGGAACCATAAACTGTCCATTTTCCGTTCCCTCTGTGCCCCATCGTAGTTGTAACTGATAGCCGGATTCACTTGCCAAAGAAAAATTGAGTGAAAATATTAATGATGAGAATGAAAAGGAGGTTAAAAAAACAAACAAGAATAACATTAAGAAATTCATATATTACTTATTTTTTCAATGAAATAAAATGTATTTCAAAGTTGTAGCTAATTATTATTTACTAATTGCGTCACTTACGTTTAACTTTATGACTTTGCTTTCCAAAAATCATAAATCAGAAAATATAGTAATCTAATCTTTTCTCATTTTCTAAGCAATAATAGATACTTAAATTGACATATCATTTATGACATATTGACTAAAAAAAAGCAATATTACTATACTAAAACCTATCCTCAAAGACATGAAAATGATATTCTAGGTTACACTATGTACTTTGTACTTTTATGGAGAAGGTTATTTATAAAATTTTTAATGAATCAATCAAAAGAGATAACCCTAATTTGAATCTCAT
>DASVFI010000042.1:0-4380 GCA_036380115.1 Nitrososphaeraceae archaeon
TGTTGCTTTGACTTTAAGAAGGCCATTCTTGTTAATTGTAGCACCTATTACCTCATCTCCTTTTGTCTTGTCTACCGGAATACTTTCACCTGTTAAAGCTGACTCATCTACAGAAGAATTCCCTTCAGTAACCAAGCCATCTGTTGGAACTCGCTCTCCAGGTCTAATAACCATTAAATCACCTTCTTCTATTTGCTCTACCGGAATTTCTATTTCTTCTAATTTCTTTGTTATTGATGTTAATTTAGAATTGTCAAAATTTACATAGCTTTGATTGATTTCGCCGCTGTTATTGATATTTTTGCTTCTCTCTATCTTCTTTCCTTCGTTTATTACAAGTCTTAATATCCTAGCAGTCCTTGGCTTTAAATCAAGTAATTTTCTTACAGCATTAGAAGCCTTTTCCTTTGTTTTTGTTTCAAGCAATCTTCCAACTAGAATGAGTGTAATTATTATGGCAGCTGTCTCAAAGTATACTGCAGTAAAGGGAAAATAACCAGGAACAATAGTTACTATAGCGCTGTATAGATAGGCCGCTGTAGTTCCTATAGCTATTAGCGTATCCATGTTAGATGCTTTAGCTTTAATTCCATCCCAAAATCCTCTATAAAAGCGCCATCCTATCCAGAACTGTATTGGAGTTGCTAAAGCCAAAAGTAAATAATTTGTATATACCATCATCTCCATTGGAAAGAAATGTCCTAACTCAGGAATCATATGAGGCAAACTAAGAATTATTATTGGTATAGTAAGTGCTATACTTATAGCAACATGCATCTTTAATTTCTTTAATGCCTTCTCTGGTTCTCTAAATTCATGTAAACATTGGGATGAGCAAAAATAGTATTTTATTCCATCTCTAATATATTGTATAGAATTTTCGTTTTCTTCTACAAACATTCCACATATTTGGTCTTTCGCCATACTATGATTTAGACAAATACATATTTAATATGAGGACTTTACAAATGTAAAGGATATATAACTATGATGAACTAAATAATATAGAATACCATGCCTTTACATCTAGATAACAATGACATTGTAATCATAAAGTCACTTTTAAAAGATGGAAGAAAATCATTTAGGCAAATATCAAGAGAAACAGGAATAACTACACCTACGGTTAAGGCAAGATTTGAAAGATTAGTCAATATAGGTTTTATCAAGGGAGTTCTTCCAGTATTTGACTTTGGCAAAGTGAATAATACAAAAGACATCATTCCAATACAAAATATTAATAAAGGCAAAACAAAAAAAGAAAAAGAAGATTTTCATAAAAATGCTCATAACAAGATATTCGAAGAAGTAGACAAAATAGAAGAAAAAATTACAAACGGACTTGCAATAAACCTAGAATGTGATTATTGTCATGGACCCGTTCTTGGCAAACCTAAGGTTTTAAAATTTGCAGACTTGGAACGCTTTTTTTGTTGCAATTCTTGTAAAACTGATTATAGTGAAAAATATAAGGGAAGAATAGAATCAATAAAAAGAAGATATGAAGGTAAATCCGAGATAGAAATTTAGATTCTTTTGATTTAGTATTTTGATTTACCTCAATATCCATATTTTGAAGGATTTTGTTCTAATTGTTGTTTGCATGTAGACGAGCAAAGATATACTTTGTTTCCATTAATTTCAGAAGTATATTTTGCATTTTTCTCATCTATATTCATATTACAAACAGGGTATTTGGCCAACTAATATATAGATAAATACATATATATAATAGGACTTTATAAATGGAAAATCTTAGTCTATAGCTATTCTTTAACAATTTATCATAGAAAGCAAATAAAATGATAGTAAAGGAACAGTATTTCTATTTACTTTACCCTTAAATAATCATCAATAATGCATTATTTTTGTCGATAAAATATTATGAAATGAAAATAGTAAGATAGTAATAGCGAGAGAAGATAGAAATTATATCATAATTTCAAGAGAATCATTACAATTTGAACTTGCCATATAAAGGAATTCACATATCTTGTATTTAGCTTTTATTATTAGGAACCTATTTTATTTTAAAATAGTTTGTAATAATATAAAATATTAATAAAAATTGGTTAAGATATAACAGATAATTATACCTTTGTTTCAGACTCACTATAATTTTTATTTCTTGAATTTATTTTAGATAATCCATATTGAATAAGATATTTTTGGTCATTAATTCCTTTAGATTTGTAATAATATTTGCTAACTAAATAGGAAATCACATACCACATTATACTATTTACTATAATAGTAAATAAAAAACCATAATAGTATGCCATAATTGTTCCAGTAATAGTACCACCAATTAGAAATGGAATTTGTCGTTTTATTATTGATTTTAAAATTTTGTCCAAACTACAATTATATATAAACAACATCTTATAATAACAGCAGCACTAGTAGCATATTTTCAATCTTTTTCCTTTTTCTTTTTGATAAAATAATACTGGGTGTTAGATTTGCCGCATAACACCCAACAGAAGATGACTTGTTCAAGGTAGATTGTTTTAGGTGTATTATGATAGGAGAAGGTAGAATAAAAGACTTGATTTTTAGGTGTTACAGGCTACAATAACACTCTTGACCAGACAGAATGGATATTAGTCTTGTAGCAAATGTTAGTAAAAGCAGGTACAATAAAAGATTGTTGATTTGTGGGTGTTAGATTTGTCTGCTTTATAACGCCCCATCCCCGAAGATTATTATCATAACAATCAATTTCGTTTAGTTCTTCTCGACTATAAAATGCCTCACATAACTGGTTGTGAATTAGCTAACAAAATAGCAGATATAAATCCAAGAATCAAAATGGTGTTAATAACTGCAGTCAACGACATTATAAAGAATAAGTTAAAGCTAGAACTTATTCAAAAGCCACTAAGAATGCATAACTTTTACCTGTAGTTGCAAAATATATGAGCTAAACAATCACTTAAAGTTCGCGTTCATTTAAATTAATATTATCTGGTCAAATAAGGTTATAGAAGTTTGGAATTTTCTACAGAAAGTTTACCCAATAATTAAATTAATTTGTCATTTTCGATTGTAGTTTGTAAGAATTCTCCAATTGCATTATGCATTTTAAGAAACTTAATCCTTTTTCTGTAATCTTGAATGTTCTAGTTCCTTAACTTTTTGTTCATTATGATATTAATTTAATTTTTATAGTACAATTAGAGACTTGTACTTTATAGAAAAACAAAACAATTGATGTAATTAGGTGTTAAGGTAAATTGCCTTACCTTAACTCTATACATAAAGTCGTATAAAACTTCCAAAACCCTTTTTTGGATATCTATAATATACTAACCATCTTAAAATCCTTTGTGGCACTTACATAGTTTTACTACCAAAAATCAACAATCTTTTATTCTACCTGCTTTTACTATTATTGCTATTATAGGAAATTGATAGTATTTCACATCTAGATACATACGTGTTATTGTAGCCTCTAACACCCATTTTTTAACACCTTATTACAATACCTTTAGATTCAACAAAAGCTAGTAAAAGGTCTGAAATAATATAAAGAATATTTTTCGCGGTTCTGTAAAGTTTACATCGGATTTCTAACTCTAAAAAATCATCGGATTTTAGAATCAATATTTTTTTATTTTACATTATCGTATTATAATTACCACAAACCGAATTTGTGGATTTATCAAGGGATATGGGTGTTAGAAGTCTGTAGCATCTTCTGACACCTGAAAATCAACACTCTTTTATTCTAGCTTCTCTTGTCATAATGCACCCAAGTCAATATATCTTGAGCAATCATCTTCTACTGGGTGTTAGAGGTTTCGTATTCCTTTAACACCCACTTTCAAAACAGCTATATGTCAGAATCAAGATGAAATTTTAGCGCTGATAGTTTCTTTATAGTTTTTAGATATTAAAGAGAAGAAGATAGCTCTAAAATCAATGAATTCTTATTCATTCTCGCTCCTATAAAATTTGTAATCGGATTAGCATTAGGGTTTTATCTTTTTCTCAATTTTTTTCACTATCATTGGGAACTATCGTGAAAGTATATTGTTACCAATTATATTAACTAATTCACGGGTTCGGTGGAATCCTTTAGAAAGTTCAATACAATTCTATTTGTTATCAATTGGTATTAATATATTAGAAAGATTGGATGTAGTAAAAGAAATAAAATAACGATAATAAAAATTGAATTATAAAATTATAAAAAAAGGTAAATTACTTTCCTAAATCTTGTAATTTGTCACCAATATTTCCAGCGAGGTCCTTTGCACCTTCGGTTATCTTGGAACCAACATCACTAGCACCTTCTTGCATACCTTCACCTGTTTGGTTAGCGGATTGACCTGCTTGACCAGCACCTTGCTGAACGTCTTGACCTGCTTGACCAGC
>DASVFI010000043.1:0-7333 GCA_036380115.1 Nitrososphaeraceae archaeon
AGATAATCCTCTAGTAATCTTTTTCCAATTAATTGAGAGGTCAGACATTTCACAAAATAGCTTGATTGCTTTAAGATAGTTGATTAAAGTAGCTCCAGAAATTTCTTTTTTATGTATTCTTTCTTTATGAAATAGTACGAATTTTAAAATATTTGTAAATACCCAATTAACATTATTTTTTCCACTATTGACAAAAGTTAAACATCGTTCTTCTATATTTTCGCCAGGTATTTTTAGAAAATCAAAAAACATTTCAAGACGTCTGCTATATTTTTTCTTTGTAACAGGAGACTTCATAGCATGCAAAAACATAGTATAAGGGTTAACAATCAGGCTATTATCATCTTGATAATCATAAGTTTTAATATCATGATTTCCAGATTCCAATACCCCTAATTTTGCTGATTCCACCATATTTTTCACTTTTATATACTAAAGACTCCTATTTTAGCACTTATATCAGCACGGGCCCGTCGGGAGTCGAACCCGAGACAGCCGGATTTCTTTCATTAGAGTTAAAAGTCCGGTACTCTACCTGGCTGAGCTACGGGCCCATAAGGTATTTACAATTCAGTGTAGTGTATATTATTCACTATAAATATTAAACTGATCAATGCTAATAAGTCTATTTTATAATTAATAATTTATTCTAAAATTGGTATTGAATATAAATTTTAAGTTTTATAAAAGAAGAAGGAGAATAGAATTAATATTATAATTTATATGATCTCATTTTCATTTAATTCTTAAATCATTTTATATTTAACTATAAAGGATAATGTAAATTAATATGCAAGAGGTTAATGAATGATGAAAATTGGATATCCTTGTGTAAATTACTCGATTGGAAAAAAAACGGTGTCTACATTTCGACTATCATCATATTCAGAAGAAAGACTTATTCAATGTATAAACTATAACCTTGCTACTCTTATTGAAATCTTGAAATTTAATATCAATAATAATTTTATGTTCTTTAGAATAAGCTCAGGTATTATCCCGTTTGCATCCCATCCAATTTGTAAATTTGATTGGAAAGATTATTTTAAATCTGATTTTACAAAAATTGGACAATTAATTAAGAAATACAATATAAGAATATCTATGCATCCTGATCAATTTGTGCTTATCAATGCTAAAAATCAAGATATTGTTGCTAATAGTGTTAAGGAACTTGAATACCATACTGAACTCTTAGATGCAATGGGACTTGATCATTCAGCAAAAGTTCAAATACATATTGGTGGAATTTATGGAGATAAAGAAAGATCTAAGAAACAATTTATAGCAAATTATAAAAATTTACTATCAGAAGAAATAAAAAAAAGATTAGTTATTGAAAATGATGATCATCTTTACGATTTAAAAGACTGTATTGAAATACATGAATATACGAATATACCGATTCTTTTTGATGTATTTCATCACATATGTTTTAATAGTAACTTATCAGTAAATGATGCCCTCCAAAGAGCTAGTAGTACTTGGAATCACAATAAAGATGGCATAATGATGATCGATTATAGCAATCAGGAATCAAATCAGAGAAAAGGAAAACACTCTAAGACTTTGGATATAAAACAGTTTGAAAAATTTATTCTCTCAGTTTCTAATTGCGATTTTGACATTATTTTAGAATTAAAAGATAAAGAAAAAAGTGCTCAAAAAGCAATTAAATTAATAAATCAAATTAATGGTAATTAAGGAGCAATTAATTTGAAATTAGTTTATGGATACTCTTCTGTCATTTTAGTTTCTTTTAATTTAATAGCCTATCATCAGATATAACATAACCTACAAGTTCACCTTGAAAATTCAGTTTGACAAGTAATTCAAGTATCATAGGATCTGTTTTCTTTCCAACGGTTGTATTCTTTCACTTTAAACCAATAATTAATCAGATAAATGAGCCAATGCCTCTTCTTCGTTTATCTTGTCTTTTTCTCTCAATGACTGTTTATTACCTGTAATTCTACTATTTAGTTTGTAAATCTGTTCCTTGTCTTTCCAATTGTGGAATATTAAGAAATGAAATACAAGAATCTAAATGACAAAAAGAAAAAAGAAAATAAAAGAGTAAAAAAGATATTGTTGTTAATATTACTTGTTTGGTTATACTGTTATTTTTGAATCTGGCAGTTCTAAAGATATTGATGTATTGGGTGTAATTGGAATAGTAATACCACCTAGAATAATTTTCTGATTATCTTTTGTTGTAGTTGTTGTTGATTCTGCTACGCCTGTATTGTTATTTGCTTCCTCTATGATTAGGGGTGGTGGTGGTTGGTTTCATTCTGATTGTTGTTCTGTTTGAAACACACCTTGTACGAAGGCTAGTTGTTGTGGTATAGCATATGATATTATACTCAAGATAAATGTCGTTGAGATTAAAACAACAAGATTGTAATTTTTGTTTTTGTTAAAATCATCTTATAAACCCTCAAAAAGACAAGTATTTAAATTCTTTTCATTTCTTACCTTTCCTAAGGGAACTTCATAATTTAAACCTAGAATAGATATATCTTTTAAGATATACTTGTACTATTGTGATAATAAGATTAGAAGATTCATTTATCAAACTAGCACAGCAATTGGGTAAACCATTCTCAGAAGCAGAGAAGCACCGATTAGCAGAATTTATCTCCGATAGTATAACATATGACAAAATACGATCTGTCATTTCTGATCAAGAAAGAGATAAAGAACGATCAAAACCAACTATAATTGAATTAGGGAATATTGATGAAAGATACTTTGCTTTGAATGCTTATTATAATGAAAATCAAATGGAAGACAATATACCCTTATCTATTAGGGAATTATTGCCTACTATATCTCCTGTATACATAGATGTTATGGCTAGCATGTCACAAACAGCTACAGATCACGATACGAGGCAAAATTATATGAAAGTAGCCCAACTTTATGATGATGGAGATATGCATGCACATTATGTCAATGAGGTTATACAGGAAGATAGTGGAATTTTGCCCATAGATGATAGATAAAAAAGAAGACGTATTAGCCCATTATCTTACTAATAATTATTAGATCTGTAACTTTTTTTACTGCTTCAATCATTTGAGGATATAACCAAGCTTTTTCTTCTTGTTTATCTATTTGTAGAATCTAAACTAAAGTAATCTATTTAAATATCTTTCCATATTCTTGGCTTTAATATCTTGAAACCTACTTTTAAAAAATATAAAAGATACTTTGATTATTTTCTGTGGAAGTATTCTATTATTTAATGGCACATAGTTATGATCATTATCTAGAGTTGAAGAATGATAGTTGAGAAATTCTCTTAGTTTTCGTGTATAAGTAACCTATTTCAGGTTAAATATTTATGATATTGTTTTGGAATTTATTTGCTTTCTCAATCTTATTTCTAATATAATTTTGTACTTGCTGCATAAAGTTTCTCATAGATTATTTGCTTCTGCTTTGCAAATTTAGTTGTATCAGGTTATACAATATTGCATATTGCCCGTTACCTGAAAATCCTTTAATATTAATAGGTTAATTATTTAATTTTCTTTTTTTCCAAAATCCTATTATTATGATTATTACTCCAATAATGACTCCAAAAAGTGAAAAGACATAAGAGTTCGTAATTATAAAACAATTTCTTTGCAGATTGACAATTGTCAGATCGACAGTGTTATTATTTTGGGTGGCAATATCAAATTGTGAATTATAATATTGTAATAATTGTGTTAGACAATTAAAACTTTGGAAATATAAATAGATACTTAATATTGCACTTATTATTAACATAAACGAACCAATAGTATAATATTTATATCTTCTAGAGGTAATTATGTAAAATAATAATTTTAATGATTTCAATTAACTGTGATAATTAAATTGTCATATAAATAAAGTTTGTATTATTATTTTTGATTTAAATCGAATTTTTAATATGAAAGATATGCCTTCTTTATATATAATCCTTTATGCTTTTTGTAATTTCATCTTCATTCAGTTATAGCCCTTTTTTATCGATCTAGAATATCCAGATCAATTTCTACTTTTAATTTAAGTAGTTTGATAGGTACCCACAAGATCTATATTGTTTTTTATTGTGTATTTATTTACGATTGTATTTTATTTGTTTAAAATAATACTACTACCTTTACAAATAAATTTAAGTCCATTCACTATTATTACAGTTAATTAAATATTTAGTTAAAAGGATAATAATACAATATTGTTAATTTATATAAAAATACTATTGAATTTTATAATCCAGCAATAAGATATCCTTTATTATGTCCATTCTTATCTACCATTTTAGCAACCTAGTTTATGTGAATTTTTCCATTATTGTCGTTGTCATCATCTTCATCTTTCTTCTTATATTTATCTGCACAAGAATACGAAACTATTTTTAAAAATAGTCCAGCCATAATTAGACTTAATAAGAGTGATATGAATTTCAATATGCAATTATATAATCAGTTAGATAAAAAAGGGTTTCTCCACATTCACTTTTTGCTTCATAATTGTCCGTAACATCGAGTTAAAAGATAGACGGTTATTGCTAATTCTGATTGTTCTTATGATCTATTAGAGGGAGAGATAGAACTGAGGAATCAGCACCCGGGCATGACGTTGATATTAACTCTAAGCATTCATTACTGTGTAGGTATTCATACTATTAATGATTTCTAATAATTATTGTAATAATATTTATAAATTTTAATTATTTAGTCTAAGGATTTTTCAATTGAACAAGAATTTACAGATTATATTTAGAAGCATTTCCTTCTCCTCAACAAGAACACTATAACCTTTTTTATATGTCGTATATTCAATATTTAGAATATTATAATCTTTTATTGATTAATTATTCTTTCATAACTTCTAATCTCTTTTAACAGTTTGAAAATGTTTTAATTAGTATTATGATAATATTATAATATAATTCAACAACAATTAATTTTGAAAATACCAAATTTATTGGTCATATTAAGTATAATCAGCTTTCTGAGTATAATGTTGATTACTGATTCTCATTTTAAAAGTTATACAAATTTTTTTGGTAATAATAACCATATTTTTTTAATAATTACTCCAATATATGGTCAAAATAATGATGATGACTTTGAATATGGTAATATCTTTCCTAATTTTGAAGATGACGATTTAGGTGACTTTGAATACGGTATTATATTTCCTAATTTTGAAGTAGAGGATAGTAGTGGTGACATAGATGGAGGTAGAAAAGATGACAGTGATGGTAGTGGCAGTGGTAGTAGGATAGATGATGATGATGATAGCAGTGGCAGTGGTAGTAGGATAGATGATGATGATGATAGCAGTGGCAATAGTGGTAGTGGTAGTAGGATAGGTGATGATGATAGCAGTGGCAGCAGTGGCAGCAGTGGCAGCAGTAGTAGTGGAGGTGGTAGCAGTATGATAGATGATGATGGTAGTAGTGGAGGTGGTAGCAGTATGATAGATGATGATGACAATGGTACAGCAGATGGAGGAAATGAAGAATTAATTAATGAAAATACTAATGATTTTAGTCCTTTATCCTCTAACTCTTCAACAATCAATGATAAAGCAAATCCAGGTGAGGGAATAGGTCAATCGGAAGCTAAACAAATAGAACAAGAAGATGAAGGTGCATTACAAGGAGACCAACAAATAGATGAATCATTAAACCAAACTATTGGTAATGAAGTAATCCAGAGTGTAGAACAACAACAAGATATTGATCAACAATTAGAACAACTAACTACTGTTGATAATGAAGTAATCCAGAGTGTGGATAATGGAGTAAACCAGACTGTTGAACAACAAGGTATAGGTCAACCAGGAAACCAGAGTGTGGGTAATGGAGTAAACCAGACTGTTGAACAACAACAAGACCTTGTTCAACAATTAGAACAACTAACTACTGTTGATAATGAAGTAATCCAGAGTGTAGAACAACAAGATATAGCTCAGCAGTCAGAACAACAAGCATTTGAATAGATGTAGAACAAAAAACATATCAATCTAATTCAGATTGCCGAAATATCAAATGACAACGAAGTAAAGACTATCAGATGCTCAACGAATAATTATACAAATTGTATTTTAAGTCCCAAGAGGTAAGGTAATGGCAACTAAATTATTAACTAAGTATGGACAAATTATGAACTACCATTATTCTTTTCTTTAAAATAAATTAAAAGATTAAATACTAAATATAGACTCCATAACAAAATGCACCCAAACACTACCAGTAAAATTGATGAACAAAAACTTCATGAATTCATGCTAAAAGCTGTTGGAGACATTGCTAGTACTATGAGTGCAATGCTTTTGATTATTGGAGATAGGCTTGGCTTATACAAAGCCATGGCAGAATTAGGTCAGCCTACTACATCTGAAGAATTAGCAAAAAAGACTAACACTAATGAACGACTTGTTAGAGAATGGTTAGCAAATCAAACTGCTGGAGGATATATAACGTATAATGCATCAAATGGGAAATATACTCTTCCACCTGAACAAGCAATGGCACTAGCAGATGAGAATAGTCCTGTGTATATCCATGGAGCCTATCAATCAATTAGATCTTTTTTTAAGGATGAAGATAAGTTTGTAGAAATGTTTAAAACTGGAAAGGGATTGAGATGGGGAGAGCATCATCATGATCTCTTTGAAGGTACAGCTCGATTTTTTAAACCTAACTATGTTGGAAATCTTGTAAGTTCATGGATTCCTTCACTTGAAGGAGTTGAAGAAAAACTAAAACAAGGAGCTAAAGTTGCCGACATTGGATGTGGGTATGGTATATCAACAATTCTTATGGCTAAAGCTTATCCACATTCAAAATTTTATGGTTTTGATAATCATGGTCCTTCTATTGAACAAGCTAAAGAGCAAGTAAGAAAGGAAGAGGACAAAGAAGGAAGAAGAATAGGGAATGTAGAATTTAGTTCTATTTCAGCAAGCGATGAGTCAATTGGCAATGATTATGATCTAATTACTTTTTTCGATTGTCTTCATGATATGGGTGATCCTGTAGGAGCAATGAAATTTGCAAAGCAATCACTTAAACCAGATGGGACCTGTATGATTATAGAACCAATGGCTAATGACAAGGTAGAAGACAATCTTAATGTGGTAGGAAGAACATTTTATGCAGCATCTACTCTTGTATGTGTACCAAATTCTCTAGCAGACAATGGTCCGGCATTAGGTGCACAGGCAGGTGAAAAGAAAATAAAAGAGATAGTAGAAGTAGCTGGATTTACCAAATTCAGGCGTGCAACTCAGACACCATTCAATTTAATCTATGAAGCAAAACCTTAGCCGTAAAATATACCTA
>DASVFI010000044.1:0-24422 GCA_036380115.1 Nitrososphaeraceae archaeon
TGATAATAAAGAAAAAGAAGTTATCATAGTCAGCAATAAAAATAAATGTCCTACTCAATCAGGATCAGTAGGATTAACAGGAACAATCAGTCCAAATGGGATAAGATTACTTGCTGATTTTGACCCATGTAAGATTAAAGATGGAAGTGTAACCTTGAATATGCCAAATACTCAAAATATAAAATTGGCAGTTATGTATATTGATAAAAAAGGTAACAATCATGCAGGAACACTAATAAATCCATTAAAAATTCAAAATATAAGCACAAAACAAGGATTGTTTACAATTGATTTAGATGAACAAATGAAAGGGTTAAATCCAGTAACAGGAAAGAGTAATATTTTAACGAAAATCAATGGACTTGCATTATATAATAGTGGAGAAAAACCGATACAATTTAAATCCGGTAATACTGTTGCACTTACTGCAGCATTTATCAAATAGTTTTATGGTTTAATTTTTTCTAAATTAGAAAATCTTGGATATGGAAACTGTATATATCTATGTTTATCTTCATTTGCTAGAAAAGCATTAGCATATGAAACTAACACATTATAAAACTAATTTTATAATTTTAAAATAATAACAACTAATTTAGAAAAATAAGAAAGTTAAAGCTATAACACTATTGTTTATACATTCGATTTAACAGACTTAGAACTATAGTCTAATCCAAGTGTACAATTGATTGTTTTTAATACATTTTATGAGGAATTCCGTATTTTGCTTTTTCGAACTACTAAATAGTTCTTGTTATTTTCTTAATTTATAGATATAGCAAACCTCCGTTCATTAACTTTATTATCATAATAATGACATAGATCAAATATTTTTATAGAAACTTCCTAGAAACAATTTTGCTCCATTAGATTATGGAAGAAAATGATTATTATTTGCATTAGAATACTACTACTACTAATACAAAATCATAATGGTTATTATTTTTAACAATAAAAAAAATAATAATATCTATTATAAAATCCTCAGTTATTTTCGCATTTTAAAAAAGATATAAACTAAAATGAATGGAACTATTGCAAGAATATAGGAAAAATGTTCATAATAAGGCCCTATACTTGTGTGCAAACTAAATTTTAAACCCAAGACTAAACCTAAATACATAGTGATTGCTCCTGGTATTATACCAAATTTGATAAATCTATGTGATCTAATCTTGAACTTTTCAATATCAGTATATGGATATTGAATATGATGATAAACTATTGGCATTATAAAAAAAGATATAGCAAAAGATATTGAATAAAGAGAGATCATAAGTATTATAGTATCTTCTATTGTAAATCCATCTGGAGGGTTTATAGAAATATTTAATAAAAAACCAGATATGATTCCTGATACAGAGGTTAAGACTCCACTTTCCTTTAATACGCTATCATAATCATGAATAATATCATCTTTTACCTCTCCTTCTTTTGATTTGTTTTCTTTTTTCAATTTACCGTTAATAGGTTAAGGACTATATTAGAAAAACATTATTAATTATTTTTGTTGTAAACCAAGTCATGTAGTAATAATATAATTATTTTTTGATTATAAAAGAATGACAATTAAATTTTTTTGAAAAATACTTAAATTGTATAATTAATAGTATGAATTGTGAGAGCCGTCATTTTTGAGAAGCAAGGATTTGATAATCTCAAAATCAAAGATGATGTGCAAAATCCAGAAGTTTTAGATTATGATGTTTTAATTAAAGTTATAGTAGCAGCAGTAAATCCTATTGACTATTATGTGATTTCTGGTTATAGAACAATACAACAACAAAATGAAAAAGACCAACAACTAAAACAAAAAGCTCCTCCAAAATCCGAACTACCAGTAAATCCTATTCCCCATATTCCTGGGGCAGAGTTTGTTGGAGTAGTTGAAAAGATAGGATCTCATGTTAGAGCCATAAAGAAAGGAGATAGAGTTACTATCTATAATAGAGTTTTTGATAATACTTGTGACATGTGTATTAGTGGTAATGAAATGCTTTGCAGAACTGGTGGAATAACAAGTGTTGTTAATAATGGAGGTTTTTCCGAATATGTTTCCATCCCTGAAAGAAATGTATTTAAAATTCCAGACAATATGGATTGGAATACAGCTGTAAGCTTGCCAGTATCAGGATTAACAGCATTTCATGCTTTAAAGGAGGCACAATTGAAGATTAATGACTCATTACTCATTTTCGGCGCATCTGGCAATACCGGTATGATTGCAGTACAACTAGGTAAGAGAATGGCATCTAGAGTTATTGCAGTTTCCACAAAAAAGTGGATTAAAGACGAGTATGGTGCAGATTATCTAATCACTGATTATAATCATATTATAGACAAAGTTAAAGAAATAACTAATGGAAAGATGGCAGATGTTGTAATAAATTCTCTAGGCAGAGATACATGGAAAGACAGTTTTTCTTCCATTGGAATTAACGGTAGATGGATTTCTTTTGGTACGATGACTGGAAGTAATGTGGAGTTAAACATACAGGAATTATATTCAAAACAGATAAAGTTAATTGGATCTAATGGAGGGAATAGAGAAGAATTCAGAGAATTAATAGAATTTGTATCTTATTCTAATACAATTGGTGATCCCTTAAAAATTAAAGTTTGGAAAAGATTTAATCTTGAAAATATTGATCAAGCCTTTGAGGCTCTTATTGACAAGAAAAGAGAGGGAAGAGTTCTGTTAGATATAAATAAAGAAAATAAAAGTGGATGAAGGAAATTTGATCTTATAAAAAGAAGATATTATATACAGTTGGTTAATTTTCTAATAATACGATAGCATTTACCAATTTCTATTCTTCCCAATACTTACCATATCTAATCATAGCTTTTGCAAGATAATTATCATCTTTATTTTTTTCATAATAATATTTAATTATATCAGTTAAAGTCACAATACCAATTAATGTATTATTATTTTTTACCACAGGTAGCCTCCTAATTTTATTTTTTACCATTTTTTTAGCCACGTCATATAAATGAGTATCAGCCTCGACAGTTATTAATGGCTTGGACATAATTTCTAATGCTTTCGTAATTTTAGGATCTTTGCCATCTGATATTACTCTTCTCACAATGTCCCTTTCAGTTATTATGCCCACAGGATCAGTATTTTGATCCATAATTATTATTGATCCAACATTTCCTTCTTTCATTAAGTTTGATACCGTAAAAATAGAATCAAAATGCGTAGCTACTACTAATGGACGGGAATTCATGATTGCATTGATTAATGTTGTTTCAGCTTCTTTTTGGTTAAGATAACTCAAATTCTTATTAAAGATAATCCAAATTAGTTATTAATATTAAACTGTATATCCTTATTCCGTAAAGAATTGGGTAATCAATTTTTTTGAACATTTGCCATAGAATTACTACATCATTACTTTGCTACAAAAATCACAACGTTTTTCTGAAGGAGCATTATCGAAAGAATTTAGAGAATTTTTTGAATCTGCTGAAGGTAGAAAAAAAATACAAAAAGTATATGGACTCTTTAACAAATATACAAATTCTGACGAACTTCCTTAGATTTAAAACAATACAATAACCTGCAATGTTTGAGTATACGGTAAAATGATCCTGCTAATCTAACGTATTTGGAGTATAGTTTATTCTATAGTAGGATTTATAAGATATTTATTAGCTATGATGCTTTTTAGAGTTTAAATAGTAAAAAAGTAATAAATATCTTATTGCTATATATTATTAATAATGCCTAGAGATTTGAAACATGTCATTGAAGGTTTAGAAAATATAAAAAATAAAGCCGCAGAGGTAGTTATTAGAAGAAAGGAAGAAGATAATATGGTTGACATAGAAACTGGAAAAGTAACTATTCCTAATATAAAACATTTTTTTAATGATTCCTAAAAAAGTAATCATAGCAGAAGATACAATTAATGATATAGCTGTAGAAAGTAATAGACACCAAAATGTTGAAACAGGCGGCTTACTTTTTGGTAAGATCATAGGAGAATGCATAATAATCTTAAAAATAATACATTCATCAACTAATGCAAAAAGAACACAAGTCTATTTCGAAATGGATGAGGATTTTGCAATAAATATTACTAAACAAATGGAAAAAAATAATCTTGCTTATCTGGGAAATTGGCATAAACATTTAGGATATGGAGGACCAAGTAATGGTGATGATAAACAAGCTGAGTTATTTCTTATTCAGAATAGTCATAAACGAAATTATCTGTCCTTAATTATAGATTTTTATAATAATGATTATAATCTTATAGCAACTAATTACTATTTTGATGAAGATGAATTTATAAAAAAAGATATTCAAATTCAACGGATAATTAATATACAAGAATTAAATAAAATTTTTAAAAGAAAAAAATTAAACATTAAAAATTTCATTGACAATCTATCGAAAAACATAGAAGATCATACAGGTAAAACATTTATCCATTCACGATCAAATAAATTACAAAACTATAAATTATTTTATGAGGAAACTTACGATCTACAGAATAGTGAGTCCAAGACAAAAAATAAAATTGTCTATTCTGTTTTTATTAAGTTTCCATATCTCAATATGTCTATGGCTGATAAGATTAGTATTGGAGTTACCTTAGATCGTAAATTTACTAGAATAGTTGAAGAAATTCAATTTTCGGATATTTTTTTTAATATCGTAGAATTATTACCTAAAATAAAAAATATGTTTGATAAATCACAATATTATATAAAGATACTTTTACATTCAGATAATAAGAAAGAAAACAGTGACTTTCAAAATAGAATAAAAGTTATAAAAGTTATATTTAGATCTTTAAAATCTATCTGTACTCAATATTCATTAAAGGCGAAAGCTAAAAGTGTCAATTAGAGAAAACAATAAATCCAGATTAAACAAGGATAGAACAAATACAAAAACTATAATTCTTGTAATATTTCCTCAAGTTAAAGGAGTATTAATAGAAAAGAAATTTAAAAATGATGAAAAATTTCTATTTTCCGTTAACGGGTCTATCATTGATGAATCAACATATCAAATACAAAGAATTGATCAAATTATCAACAACAAGAGACAATATAAGTTACCTAGCCTAGGTGATATTATATTATCTAGGTCGAGTTTAACTTTTAATATGTCAAACCTTCCGCAATTTGATATCTCTTTGAAAGAATTTAAAGAAGAAAGTTCTTTAAAAAATTTTGTTAAAGATAGCAGTAGTAATAATTTATACGAGATATTTGTTATTATTCAGGATTATTCGAATTTATATCTCAGGATTGATACTCCTGAATACCCCTTAGCAATAATTAATAAAAAAAATGTTGCTATAATAGGTTTAGGTTCTGGTGGTTCATTAATAGCATTACATCTAGCTAAGAGTGGAATAGGAAATTTAACTCTAATAGATGGTGATGTTATAATGGATCACAATATAGTTAGACATATTTGTTCCTTGAAGGATGTTGGACGATACAAAACATTAGCAGTTAAAGATTATATTCTAGACAGAGTTCCTACAATTAAAATTACTACAGTTGAAAAACCTTTTTCTAGAGAAAATAAAAATATTGAAGATTTTTTTGATTCTTTGTTATCTAATGTTGACCTTGTAGTTTCCGCTACAGGAGACAATACCATGAATGAATCAATTAATGAATTTTGTTACAATAGAAATAAACCAATTATATTTGCAGGTGCTTTTGAAAAAATTACTGGAGGAATAATGATAAGGATTGATCCACGTAAAAAATCTATATGTTATAGATGTATATATAAAAAATATGGTGATGAAACAATATTTCAAAAGCCACAAATTATAGATAAAAATTATATTAAAAATTATGGAAGAGATGTAAAGGACATGTTAACACAACCTGGGCTTGGAATAGATATTGATCTCATAACCTTGCCAACGGTAAAATTTATTTTGAGTACTCTATTAGAAGAAAAAGACATAGACGAATCATTTCAATCAGATATTTATTATTGGTTTAATAAGAATATACCTGGCCAAAAAGTAGAAACGTTTGTATTGTATCGGGAAGACCGTAAGTTAGAAAAGATACCAGACTGCCATGTTTGTTCAAAAATTATTTCAAAAGGTGATTAACTTGAATGATTCATTTGATGTATTAGGGAACGGTGAAAGGAGTATACAATACGAAGCAAATGAGATAGCAGGCGCGTTCGAATTGAATAGTGGATGGAAGTTTCACATAATGGAAAATGGTAATATTGGGTTAGTAGTTGAATTACCTGTAACCCAACTTCAAATTGAAGGAAGCTTTGAAAAGATATACTTTACTTTTCTAATAGAATATGTGCAAGATTATCCTTTGTTTCCTCCTAAAGTACATGTAATAGAGCCCGATCTTGATCCAACACAAACCCCACATATGTTCATAGACAATACTATCTGTTATCTAAAACCTGATGAAGATTGGTCAAGTAACTATAGCTCTTATGACGTAGGATTAATGATAAAGTCTTGGATATTCGCTTATGTAAGATGGAAACAAAAGGGGATATGGGGGTGGAGAGAACATGAAGAACCTCAACCTGAACCCATTTAGACCAATAAAGTAAAATATTATTTTGATGTATAGCGTAGTTTAATTTTGAAATCTGGATGTTTTAATTGTATATGATTTTCAATTTGTTTTTCAATAGAAAACCATAATTTAATTTCTTCTTTCATCTATTCACTAATAATAAAAGTTTATCCAATCAATGGAAGAATTTGCTTTTGTTTTTATTAAGTCTTGGTTGATCAATTCGTATTGTTCGGATCCGATTTCATAAGGTGCTTCTGTAGACATAGAGATAAAATGTACATTATTATAATCAAAAGAATAATACTGTTTTTCAAGATTAGTATAGTCCATATATTGTTTTAATAATGCTCTATCTTCAAATTCATGATTGCCAAAAGAAATTTTAATTTTTTTAGGATCTATTCCTTCAGTAACACCTTTCCAACATTGTGCATTTTTCTCATAAGAATAATCTCCTAATCCAAGCATTATTTCAGGATCTGTTTTTACGATATTAACAGCAGTTTTTTGTGCCTCTTTATTACAACTCCAATCTCCTACTGCGACAAAATTGAAATCATTAATTATCCACTATTTCTCGTTTTCTGTATTGACTATTTTGTAATTAATATAAAAGAAATTCTATAAAATGGATAATAATTATAGTGCCTATCTCCATATAGAAAATATACCCAATCGTTATTAATTATGGTTAATTAATTTTTATAATGAAATTAGTTTTAACAGCAACTTTAGTTGCTCTTTTAGCAATAGGTCTCTTTGGAATAAGCAATAGTGGCAGCAATGCATTGGCATATGCAATGGAACATGGAGGAAAGGATACTTCTAGTCCAATGAATGCAACATTAGCATTTGCACAAGGTGATGGTGGAATGATGGGAAATGATACTGGTGGTGGAATGACAATGAATATGTCATCAGATCACTCAAAAGGAGGAGAAATGATGAGTTTGAATGGAACTATCAATGTAGAATCTACAATAGCAGAAGCATTCAAATCTAAAGTAACTACTGACATTGCAGGAGCAATACAAGCAGCACAAGCAAGTGTTGGACCAAATTCTGTAGTCAAAGAAGCAGAAATGACTCATGCACACGGATATTTAGTTTACAAGATAACGACAGTAGATGAAAATATGAAAAAATATAAAGTCATTGTAGATCCAGGTAATGGTCAAGTTTTGATGAAGAAAGAAGTTACATGTTATGATGAACATGAAAAAATGAAATATGGTGATGAAGAAAGATATGATAAATATGGCGAGGGTGGTCATTACTACCAAGATGACAAAAATGGCAGTCACGGCTATGATGATGACTATGATCAAAAGAAAATGATGATGAAAGACAAGGAATATTAGAAATAATAATAATAATTCAATATTTTTTGTTTATCAGAATAACTTGTATATGTTCTAAAAAATATCACTCTCTAGAAAGTAACAGATTGATCATAACCATAAAATAAAAGATAAAAAATTATTATTTCTAGAGTTTGAGCAATTTATTTATTATAGAAATTTGTTATTGTTGTTGTATATGACATTTATTGCTTATTGATATTTTCCTAGCCTGTCTAGAGTATTAACTTTGTAGTGTCTAGAATTAAGTAATAAGATTTAATCTTCGAAGAAAGTTCTAAATATAAATTACTTTTTGATGCCTTTATTAAAGTTAATAATCGTTTGATAAAGCATTTGCAAAAATATGCAAAATGATATATTCCTCATGTTCATGAGATTTATTTTAGTTATTAAAGTGTTAATTTATAATTTATTGGTTATTTATTGACTATAATAAAGAAACTATAATATATTGTAATTTCATCTTATTCTTTTTCTTTTTTATGGTATCATGACAGTAAACCACTATGAATAAATACTGTGATTACCTCTTCTTGTGAGATGTGTATAATAATAACATGCAAAAGATTGGAGATAAAGTAGTCTATGATACTATTGAAGAAATTCTAGATCCTTCCCATACAGCATTGGTGCTATGGGATGTGCAACGCGCACTTACAAAAATGATTTTTAACAAAGAAGAATTTAGTAAGAGTCTAAATTCACTTGTAGAATTGGCAAGAAAATCAAGCATTCCGATATTCTTTACATCAATGCAGATGCTATCAAAACGATTTGAATCTCCAGCAATCATATACCATCTTGCCAAACATGGATTTGACCGTTTATTCGAACAGTTTACGACTGAAGATATGGATTTTATAATAAAACCAAAACAAGATGAAATAGTAATAAATAAACATACAGCAAGTATATTCATAGACACAGGCTTTGAACGCATACTTAGAAATGCGGGTATTATTACTGTAGCCTTTACAGGTATTGCCACAGAATTCGGAATAGAGTCTAGTGCTAGGGATGCGTTGAACCGAGGATTCTATTCGGTAGTAGTTTCAGATTGTGTGTCTTCTCCATTTAAAGATGGACATGAAAGATCAATTGAAAATATGAAGAATCTAATAACTATTATAAATTCAAAAAATATTGAGAACATTTGGTTAAAACCTTAGATGAGGTGGAGTATCTAATTTCCTTCTTACATTAAATTTCTTTTTATCGATTAATGTATATTTTTTAAATAACCTTAAAGAAATTTTTTATTTTTTAGAAACTTCTTTAATAATGACGACATTGTAAAATTAACATAATAACAAGAAATGAGTTCTTCATTAACAGATAAGGAAGATGAAGATGAAATAAAAAGATATTCAGCAGATAAAGATGGTCATTTTACTATTATAGCAGTTTTTGAAGACGATACAAACACTACAAAATTTCATAAGTGTTTTGATTCTGAAGGTTCAGAAATATGACAGCAAATCGTGGTCCTACAAGTATTAACATAGACCAAGAATTATGGAAAGAAGTAAAGAAAGCAGCAGCGATAGATCTAGGTATTACTGCTACAGACTTTCTTGAACAGGCTCTTAGAGAAAAATTATCTAAACGGAAAAAATAATTGATTATAATCCAAGACTAAAAAATACAAAAAGAATAATATAACAATGAACTAATACATTTTTAAAAAATAGTTTTTGCTTTCTTACTATAAGTAAAGATATTGGAATATTATCTAGGATGTTCTGGATGGAATTATGGAGATACTCCAGAGAAAGGAGGATGGCTTGACATTTTCTATCCCAAGAAAGATACTAAGAGACTTAGGTATTATTCAGAATTCTTCAATACCGTAGAGATGGATTCCACTTTCTATGAAGAATTTTATTCTAAAATGACTAAAGGTCTATTTTTTGGTATGGTAAAAACAACTCCTAAAAATTTTGAATTCTCAATCAAGGTTCCTGAACGAATAACTCATAGAAAGAAATTAGATATTAACAAAGATGTTATTGCTGATTTTAAAGAATTTCTTGACAAAATTTCTCCTTTATATGATTCAGGAAAATTAGGTGCCATTTTGATTCAATTACCACCCAGTTTTAGCATTGATTATTTCAATACTCTGGAAAAATTTTTAGAGAAAATACCAAGAAAACTAGTAGAAAATAATGAAAGTGATGTTAGTAATAAAGAAATAAATAATGATTATCAATATGCGCTAGAATTTAGACATCCCTCATGGAATACAGAAGGTCCATTAGAATTACTAAAACATCATAATATTGCTAATGTTATTACCGATTCACCTGAAAAAGAGAATCTCTCATTTTTGTCTAATTCTATAGTCTCGTCAACAGATCATTCATTTATAAGATTCCACGGAAGGAATACTTCTGGTGGACATTACTGGTACAATTATCTTTATACAAAGAAAGAACTTGAACCTTGGGTAAATAAAGTGAGAAAGTTAAAGAATCAAACAAAAAAACTTAGAATATATTTTAACAACCATTATGGAGGAAAAGCCATAATTAACGCATTGCAATTTAAAGAAATGAATGGTTCATCATTAAATGATAAAGAGAGAAAAATTCTACAAAATGCAGAAAATTATTATCATTATCATTGATTGATTTAATTTGGTATTAGAATATTATTTAGGTTGTTCTGGGTGGAGTTATGATGGATGGAAAGGATCTTTCTACTCCACAAAACCTAGATAATAAATATAGGCTTTCATACTATTCTCAAATATTTGATTTTGTTGAAATAGATTCTACTTTCTATAGAATACCTTCTAAATTCATGGTTAATAATTGGTCTAAAAGAACTCCAGATAATTTCAGAGGTTATTATTGTGTTTTGATTTCATGACTTTCAATTGCTGGTTGTTTTGCTTTATAAGTTATTAGAATAGTATCATTTACATTGTAAGAACAATCTGTTATTGTTCTAGGGATTTCATCTGCTCCTTCTACTATACAATTAGGTCCTTGCTTGATTTTTACTATTGCTTCGTCTGTTATACTTCCACTGAATAGATTTTGTGCAGATGATCCCAATAAAGCAAATATTATTACAACTGCAGCAACACCAAAGATCAAAGCCAATTTTGCAGGAGAAATAGATTCAAAACTCAATACTTTGATTTTACTAAAAAAGTATATAAAAATTCAGTTTTTCAACTAAATAGTTGAAAAAACCATCAACACACCAACTTCTATGGAATAAGAAAGAAGAAGTTAAGCAGAGATTCAATAACCATTTTGTTTATACCCAAAACTCAATAGTATAAAATTCTTCTATATCATTAGTATTGTTTTTTATTTCCTCACCTGAAGAAATATTGTTCTATAACATTGTTCTATAATACTCTCCCTCTAATTGTAGTGTTCTCATTGTTATATCCTATCCTTCTTTTGCAAATCACTGTTATTATGGGTCGAACAATACCATCATTTAGAATTGCTGCAGTTTTAGAAGAAAAAGAATGGAAAATGTTTAGAAAATATCTCAACAAGAATGACAAAAAAACATTTGATGATATGTTTTCAATAGCAAGATTATACAATTCTGCTTGTTCTTATGCTTCTATCCCAATAAGAATACATCCTATTATAATGTCAATAGTTTTTCATCATTACAAGACTTTAACAAAAAATACTATGTTATCCTCAAATGAGGACGTTGATGGTAACCATAATTCTATAATATTAAAAAGAGAACTAGACAAATGGAAAACCTATTCTGATATATTGCGGAAGCATAATAGAGACTTGTTCAATCAAATGTTACAATCATCATACAAATATTTGTCTTCGATAGAAGCAAAAGGTAAAAACTATGCTACACAATCTCTTATAATGTCTATACTATTAGAACACCACAAAAAAATATTGTAAGATATCAATTAAATAATATTTTTTTTGTTATTGTTTTTTGATATTTCAATAAATCTTTGTATTTTTAATTCACAGTATGATATTTTACATGAATTTATATAATAAAAATATTAGAAATAACTATATAAAATATTTAGAATTTCTTTCATCTAATCTTCGAATTATATATTAAAAGAGATTGTTTCTACTTTATTGATAAATATAATACATTGTTAAAGTTTCTTTTAAGAAATAGTACTTTCTTGTTTTTTAATAAAAAACCAGAATAATCAAAATCATCTTTCATTATAATCATAAGGCTTTATATAATCATTATATCAGATGAAAAAATATATCTTTTATAAAGAGCCTGTTTGTAGAATAATACATCTACTAATAAGAACATAGACTAGAATCATGTTTAGATGTATAGCATACAATATTTCTAAAATTTTAAGTTATTTATTATGATAGTAATTTCTACATAGCCAAAAAATTTAAATCTTTCAGAAGCATATGGTAGGTGAATTGAAAAGATTAGCATCAGTATCGATAACAATATCCGTACTGTCACTAACGGCTGTTTTTTTGTACATAGGTAACAATGACATTAATAGACACGCTATTGCTCAACTAACAACACAAAATCCTTTTCCTAACAATACCGAAACTATAGAGTCTCTAGACAAACTTTTAGGTAACAATACAGCTATTATATTAAATAATACAAATATTTCTAATCCAAACAATACATTGCTGGATAGCATAAACATTAACATTAAAGAAGATTGTATGACATTACCAAATTCTAACCATTTGTATTGCCCTTAATCCTTCCATAATTTTTATTTTTTATTGTTCTCTTTATTTTTTAATGATTAATCACTCTGCGTGACGCATGGACACTAATTATCATAGTAGTTGATAGTATTTCTTAATCTGGAATATTCAAATTTTTTTATATAAAAGTTAGACCTATTTATCATTATAAACCTAGAAATGATTATTATTAACAAGTCTTAGTACAAAATTATTACATATGTTTGAGATTTTTGCCATGTGGGGATGCATTCCCGAACTCACCAAAGATTGTATAGATATGACAAATGCAGGAAGTACATATTTTGGATTTTTTATGGGAGCAATCCTAGGAGGGATAATCAGTTGGTGGATATACTATAGACAAAAGAAAGTATCAGAGAAACAAGACAATCTACTTATCCATATAAAGGATTTGGAAGAAAATAATAAATTAATTCTACGAAGAGTAGAATATTTTGAAGAAAAAAATGAGAAACTTTTAAAGAGCCTTTTGTCGATAGAGAAAAAGATTAATTCAGTGTTAGAAAATAAGTTGTAGAACAAACATATTTACGAAAACTAACTTACAAATTCTTTTTTTTATTATTTGATTTTTCTATTAGTTCTTAGTTTTTATTTATTACTTCATGAATTCAATTAAATATAGGATTGGAACCCAGAGTTCAATGGGGCCAGTGAGACGTGAAACAAATTTGACCTCTTTTTTGTCTGATTCTGATTATTCTATAGGTTAAGTGTATCCAATATCCATAGTTAAAGAAATTACTTTGTTAATATAGTAGATATATCTTTTTAAAAAATAGTATATATGCTAGAGATATCACTATATTTTTTATATGTCTAAAAATCATAACTCAATTTCAATGAATTTTACCCCATTTACACAACTGATATCAGATTTTAAAGGAAAAAATATTCCTGATGAACAAATCAAGGCTGATTATAATAATACTCTAAATTCTCCTAATAATTACTTTGTAGCACCTGATAGCTGGCATGAATGCTTTTATACCACATCAAGAAAAAATATGCTTTTACTATCTAATGGACTAGAAAATATTTTACGTATAAAACCACCATTTAATAAATTCATTCTACTATCGCTGTTTCAAAGGAAAAGTAATTTTAATTCTGTAGCAGAACAATATGCTACTATTTCTCCATTATCAAAAAAAACCTACTTAATAGGAGGAAAGGGTTTGGCACAAGGAATAAATTTATCAAATGTTGAGATTATAGACTTTACTGATTCAGGGTTAGAAAAAAATTGGGTTGTTATTGCTATTGCTAATGATGAAGGATGTGCTTTAATTGCAGAAGAGGTTCGATCAGACCGATATAGAGGATTCTTTACAACTAATAGAAATCTTACAAATAGATGTTTGAATATTATTAAAGAATCATTAAATATTGAAATTGAGATTTGAAAAGTGTGTATTATTAGTATTTGAATTAAGACTATTTAAAAAAATAATTGAATGAAAATTTTTATCATTTGAATGTAAATAATAAAATTATAAACTCATTAAGATTTCTTTTTGTTACCTTTAAATCTTTATTTTTATTTAACAATTCTTGGGCTATCACACTTAAATTTTTTTACTGTATTAGTTTTTTTGGATCGGTTAATGGTTCCAGTCTGATTGTCAATTGTTGTTCTTTTTGCATAACCATTATATAAAACGATTGTGCTTGTTGATTTTCTATTACAATAGTCTTAATTAATATTAGATTTTTATCATTGTTAATAAATGAATCATCGTATTTGATAATTGTACTGCCTTCTATTTTATTAATTCTTTTCTTAAACTGTATATGAATTCTTGTAAAATCATATTTGCCAGAAAGAACTACGTGAGGCATATATTCTCCTTTTTTGTCTTAAGTTAACATTTATTTTAAAAGAATTTATTATATTAAAAAAAAATAAAGAAAATTTATTGGTTAGAATAAGATCTTCCGATCTTGTTTACAAAGTTAAGGTAGTTTTGAACAGATTCGTTATAGTATTTTTGTGCAATTTCTATTGATTTGTTAAAAGATTCGGTAGATGTCAATGCAAAGTCATTTACTCTGTGTGTACAGTTTATTGTATTATCGGTTATCGTTTGATTAGTTTTATTATAAATATCAGCATATCTTTCTGGAAATCTAAAATTATTCCAATATGATTTTGATTTGGTATACGTATCATCTAAAAATCTTGAAAATGCTGGTTGATAATTATATAGAAAATTCTTTTGCGCTTCAACATAGTTATTTGAGATTGCTTTAATTGTGTTAATGATTTGTTGTTGATATTTATCTGCTAGTTCAAAGCTTTTTTCAAAAATTTTACTGTTTGTTCTTTGATATTCATTGATATTTTCATTAATATTATTTGTTGTTTCTGAAATAGTGGATGTTGTATTTTCTAACTGTTGTCTTTGATTATCTAGAAATTCATTTGTTTTTTCTTTTACGTTTATCATAATAGTAACTAAAATTCATGTTATTGAGGCTTATAAATTATAATAAAAATAGAAAGTTAAAAGTAAAATTGGAAGACAAATTATTTTAAAAGAAGCCATATCCCTTTAGGAGCAAATTTAGAAGGCCATGACAATGTAGTGAATCTTTGTCTGTATGTAATTTAGCGTATTCACATTGCTAATTATGCTACTTAAAAATTCATGTTAATTATTTAAAGTTAGATATTCTTAATTTCAAGAATAAGCATCATTTCTCATTGATAAAATTTTTCACAGAATAGAGTATATATTAGATCTGAACATTTTTTGCAAAAAACTTTTGTATCACTTACTTGTTTTTCAGATTCTTGATTGAAAATTGCGAGTGAAATTTTATAGGTATTCTTACTCTCTATTCCACATCTCATACAAGGAATCATATTAACTATTTTGTAAAAAAGGTATTATTATAGTTTAATAAACTTACATAGATATTTACCTTATCTCAACTAAAATGAATAGTCCTACTGATTGTTTTGTTACCCTAATACTGGTTTCTCGTTTTACATCTGCAGGTAGTTTGTCAATATAATTTAGAGTTCTTTACTCTTGGAAGGTGTGGGGTATATTCTGAATAAATATGAAAACAATAAAAAACGAATTGAATTATTCTAATAATATCAGGTCTAACCTTATGTTTGTAAGCCAAAATATAAAAGAAAATAATGTAAATATTCAAATTAATAAACAAATATTAGAGAATAAAAATCTCAATAAACGACTATAAAATGAAAGAAAAATAAATTCGTATGCCTTCAGATATAAGACCAAAGAGTTGCACGGTTGGTTGTGGAGTGCGAATCTATTAGAATACTTCTACAAACGAATATTGGGAAGTATTTACAAAATAGAAGCATATTTGTCTAATAGGACGCGCAATTAATCAACAACTAATACAACAGCAGCAGATTTCAATTATAATTATAAGGTTGCAAACAATTAAAACCCAAAACGTCTAATTCCTTTGAAATATTCAGGGTTCTATAACAGAATATAAGATAATACGATATATTGAAAATTTTGTATAAGTATTAATTGAAATTGTTTAATGTCAATAGATGTAATAACATAAAATTTATCATTTTAGACAGTGATATTAATATACTTAATTTTAAAAATAATTATTTAAATGATTATTTTTTAGAATTATATAGACATTTTTGTTTTAGTAATTCAGTTATGTTTTACGAGATATTACAATTAAAAACTATAAAACATAATATGTATTATACATAATAATATGTATTTTAAATAATAAAATGTATTTAAAAAATAGAATATTTTTTAATATAATTAAAACTATAAATAAAACTATAACATATTTAATAATATAGTGAAACATTTTACAGCAACAAGTTTAATATTATCGATAGTTGTAACAATTGTTTTATTAATTCCACAACTAATAGTTGATTCACAATCTACAAGTGTAAATGAAAGTTTAACTAACTCTCAACCTACAGAACCAATAAATTTGTCACCTGTACTAAAATTTGAAAAAGTTAAAACTATTCCTAATGAAATTCGTGTTGGAGAAAAGTTTAGTATACATGCAATTGTTGTAAATACAGGAGCTTATCCTGTCACTTTTATAGCAAATATTTGTGATTCTGAACTTTATGCAGTGTTTGATAATAAAGTGGGAGAATTGAACGCTCCAGCATGTAAGATGGTTTCAAAACCAGTTACATTGAATGCAGGAGAGAAAGCGATAGTTCAACGTATTTCAGATTTGTCAGGTATAGCGTATAAAGCATTGGAAGAAGGTAAATCAAATGCAGAGATTATTCTTCCATATACAATAAATGTCTCAGATGATGTATCACTAGGCAATCATGTTAAAAATACATTTACAGTTACTATAAACTCTTAATTTTCAATTATATTTATATGATATCAAGAATAGTTTCATTTATAATTTGAATTTTAGATTATATTATTAATAACATAAATGTATGATATTTGTAACTCAGACTATAAAATTATAAATTGTAATTTTTAAAATAAGGAAATCTAAAACAACTATGAATTATATACAGATAATTATTCTATGTATAATATGTATTTTCTAAAATTTTATTTAACTATATAACACACTTAAATCCTGAAAAGCAATTATGAATTAATCTTTTAATGAGTTCATCTAATATTAAAATAGGTGGTCGTAACTAGAATCTTTCATGTTGTATGTTATACTTAATTATCAAATATTTGTATAATAGATTCAATTGTTGTTTGAATATAATGTATATATAAATCATCTTACATAGTTGTATCAATAATCTTTTCTTATATACCAATACATATTACTATCCAATTTTTGTATTCAATTCTAATTAGACTTAAGTTCTATTCTTCAATGAAAAATATGTTATTACTAGTATTTTAAAAACTCGATTCCAAAAAATATAGATATCTGAAAAAATACCAAGATTGTTACAATGAGAGTTTCATCAGAAATCGCAAAAGCAATTAATGATCAAATTTCTTATGAGGCATCATCTGCCCATACCTATATTGCTATTGGGTCATGGTGTGAAAGAACTGGATATGATGGAAGTGCAGCATTCTTTTTTGAACAAGCTAATGAGGAAAATACACACATGCTAAAGTTCATTCATTATCTTAATAATGCTGGAGCAGAAGCGATAATTCCAGCAATAGAAAAGCCTCAAGATAAATTCGATTCACTGGAATCTACTTTCCAAACTGGTCTAAAGAGTGAACAAAATGTTACAAAGCTAATCAACAATTTAGTAGACATGGCTGAAAAAGAAAAAGACCGTGCTACATACTCGTTCTTACTATGGTTTGTAAGTGAACAAACAGAAGAAGAGACATTATTCCAAACCATACTTCAAAAGTTCGAGATACTTGGAAGAGACAAGCTAGCAGTATATCAAATTGATCAATCCTTAGCCTCGATTAGATCTCAGGTTATGGGTAAAACAGCAGATCAACAACAACAACCTCCAGCTAACTAGGTAAGGCTGGATAATATTTATTCAATTCTCATAACGAATAAAGCTAGTCTATTGGTGTTTTACGTTTTAGTAAAGTATTATACAGACCAACAAACTAGTAATACAAAATAGAAATAACTTCAAGATCTAATGATGCTATTATAATTTGGTATAATCTAAACAATTTTCTTAGAAGTGACGTTATTAAATGTTATATAGATTAATAACTATAAATAAGTATGGACATATATTATATAAAAAGTCTAAAAGAATACTCAATACTTACCTCTATAATATTATCCACTTTAGCATTTCTTACTATAGGATTTTTACAAAGTGACATCAATAACGTTTTAGCACAATCCGCTGAAGTAATTGGTACTACATCAGGAAATAATGCTCCATCTACAGATATATTTAATCTTACTACAGGTTATACTATTAAACCTGTAGTTTGGAATCTTACTGCACCTGATAGTCTTGCTTTTGATAAAGATGGGAACATGTACATTGGAGAAGCAGGATATCCACTTACCCGACTACCCGAAGTTCCAAAAATATTAAAAGTAACTCCAAATGGTAATATTTCAGTATTTGTTGATAAGGGTTTGAATTCTCCTATAGTAGATGTTGTTTATTATAATGAAATAACATTATATGTCTCACACAACCATAAAGTATCGATAGTAAATCTTACAAATGGTACTGTTAAAGATATTATTGTAGGTTTGCCAACAAATGTTAATCATCAAAACAACCAGATTGCTTTCAGTAACGATGGAAAAAGACTGTATGTCGGTATAGGTTCTGCAACAAATAGTGGAGTTGTTGGTGAAGATGATGCAATGATAGGGTGGCTTCCAAATGAGCCAAATGTACATGATGTCCCTGGCAATAACATAATATTAACAGGACAGAATTTTGTATCCAACAATCCGCTTACCGCAGAACCTAATGATACTGCAACTACCGGTGCATTTGTACCATTTAATACCACCACAATTCCAGGACAAATGATACAAGGTAACATAAAGTGTAATGGTTGTATTATAAGTGCTAATTTAGATGGTACTGACCTAAAAGTGGTAGGATGGGGATTTAGAAACCCTACAGGACTAGCATTTAATGAGGAAGGCAAACTCTTTGCAGTTAGTCATGGAGCAGATCAGAGAGGAAACAGACCTATAGCTAATGATAACGATAAATTATATGATGTAAAATTAAATGAAACTGCATTCTATGGCTGGCCTGACTTTTTTGGAAATGCAGAACCAGTAACTGATCCTAAATTTATATCACCTAGAGGTGGGGACAAACCATTGCAATTTCTAATGCAGAACCATCCGACAGTGGAAAAGCCATTTGCGTTGTTTGAACCTCTTCATGCTTCAGGCATTCAACTAGCCTTTGCAAATGAATCTTTTGGCTTTCCAGGGGAAGCTTTTGTAGGGCAGATGGGGACAGATGCACCAATTTCACGACCACTTCCTCCGCCAGGAGAGATAATTGGCCAAAATATTGTACGTGTTAATATAGACAATAAGACAATAACTGATTTTCTAACTCTAAAGAACCCCACTACAAGCTTTCGACCTACAGACGTAGTATTTGGTCAAAATGGAAATGCACTTTATGTGGTTGATTGGGGCAATTTGTCATTTACTGAAAATCCTCCTACTACTCCCAAAACTGGAGTTGTTTGGAAGATAACACCGACGACAACAACACAGAAGTAATAGAGAAATAGATGATGATCACCTGAAGAGACAGACATAATTCTAATTTAATTTTAATAATAAATTAGAAATGCTATAAACCATCCTATATGATCTATTACTTCATTTCATTTATTATTATTTTTATAGAAACAAATAAACTTCAATTAAAAAATAAAGATAATTATATTGAAATTCTATACAGATATCATAGCAATTATTATTTTTATTGTAATTACATTATTATCTTCTTCGATCGCCATTTGTTGTCAATTTGATCAAGTATATGCATTACCTATAAAGTTATCATCATCTTCAATATCATCGCATTCAGAACTAGCCAATATCAATTCTGTTAATTCATATGCATCTCCTTATCCATCTAATAAAAATTTTAAGGTCTATCCTGGCTATGCAATAGAACCTGTAATTTGGAATCTTACTCTTCCTAGTAGTATTACATTTGACAATGAAAATAATATGTATATAGCAGAAGCAGGTTTTGTATACGGTGGACTACAACCAATACCAAGAATACTAAAAGTAGATAATGAAACTGGAAAAGTATCAGTTCTTGTAGATAGAAAACTCAATGGTCCAATTACAGATATTGAATTTTATGATGGAAAGTTATATGTATCACATAGAGGAATAACATCTACTATAGACCCTCATACTGGTCTTGTAAAAGATATAATTATAGGATTACCAAGTACAGGAGACCACCATAATAATCAGATAGCAATAGGAAAAGATAACAGAATATATTTTGGACAAGGTGAAGCAACTAATAGTGGAATAGTAGGAGAAGATAACTTTGAGCTTGGGTGGTTAAAGACAGCACCACAATTTCATGACATTCCCGCAAAAAATATATCACTTACTGGACAAAATTTTGTGACTATAAATCCTTTTACAGCTGAATCCGATGATACTGCAACTACTGGTGCATTTGTTCCTTTTGGAACTCTGACTAAAGAGGATCAAATTGTTCCTGGTAACATAAAGTGTAATGGCTGTCTTCTAAGTGCTAATTTAGATGGTACGGACCTACAATTGGTAGGTTGGGGATTTAGAAGTGCATATGGAATAGCTTTCTTTTCGAATGATCCTTCAAAATTTTTAGTAACTGTTAATGGTGCAGATGAAAGAGGAAGTAGACCCATAGCTAGTGATACAGAAAAATTATACAGCATAGATGTTTCAAACTCATCACAATTTGGCAAATTCTATGGCTGGCCTGACTTTTTTGGAAATGCAGAACCAGTAACTGATTCTAAATTTCAATCAAAGGGAAGTGATAAACCATTACAATTTCTGATGCAAAATCATCCACCAGTTGAGAAACCTCTAATTGAATTTGAAGTAGGAGCTGCTTTGGCACAGGTTGACTTTTCTTTTCCTACTTCTACTTTATCTTCATCCAATAGTACTAATGATTTTGGATTAAAAGATATGGCATTTATAGCTGAGTTTGGAATAATGATACCCATATCTCATATGCCTTGGAGTCTAAAGAATCAAAATCAGGAAATTGTAGGACAAAAAATTATTGTGTTAAATCCTCAAACTAAAAGTTATAGTGACTTTGTTTCGCTTGATAAACCTGATACTAGTTTTAGGCCTGTTGGAATAGCATTTAATAAAAATGAGGATACTCTTTACATTACAAGTATTGGCAAAGTTGAAATAAGAACTACCTTGCCTAATGATAATAGTATAGGATTATCAGAACCATCACCATGGTATTATCCAAATACTGGAGTAATATGGAAGGTAACAAAAACGCCATCGTCACCGTCCGAATTGAATTGAAACTTACAAGTATAATTAAAACTATCATAATAGTAAAGTTGATTTGAATTATTGTATCAAGTAATCGTGGTGACTACTTGAAGAAATCATGGGCATTATAGAAAGCAACTCTTTGTCATTATTACTAAATTTCGCTTTTCTCATTTCTCTAGATATATTTTAGAATTCTTCTTATGTTGATTTGGTTTGCTATTCTATTATTGCCTTCAACACCCACCTAACTTGAGAATTACGTTTTGGTATAGTAGCTCGACTTTCATTTTGATGTTTTAGTTGTATATGACTTCCACTTTGTCTTTTGATAGAAAATCATAGTTACAAAAATCACACTAGTAATATCTATCTTAATATGAATATGACCGTTGTTCAAATAATTACCTACAAATCATTTCAAGTAATTAAATAAAATTAATTAAGCAGGTAAGTGAATAATATTTTTCTTCGATCTAAGAACTAAACTAACATTTTTAAATCAAAAGTTATAATTAATTGGTATAAAATTGAAGAAAAATAAATATTCTTGTCATAATTATTTGATATTTGGAATTGCTATTCCGTTAACTCTATTTTACTTACAGCTTTATACTATAAATTTTGTAAATGGACAAAAGAATGATAATGAATCATTTTCATCATTACTATCATCTTTTAATACTTCATCCTTGCTCTCATCTAAATCAACAATATCTACTACATCTAGTGTAGAAAATTTTCAAGAAATCCTCAAACCTAAAATACATCTTTCGATAAAAGGAACAGATATCGATGATACGATTAAGGCAGGAGGTGGAGATGACAAGATAGAAGGAGGGAAAGGTGATGATATAATACGGGGAGAAAGCGGTGATGATGAGATAGATGGAGAAGAGGGCGATGATATGTTAATTGGTGGATTAGGAAATAATACGGTAGATGGAGGAGATGGAAATGATGTTTTGAACGGTGAAAGAGGAGAAGATGAATTAGATGGAGGAGACGGTAATGATAAAATCAAAGGAGGAAGAGGAGATGACAAGATTGACGGTGGTGAAGGTTTTGATATATTGACTGGGGGATTGGGAGCTGATATGTTCATTTGTGATGAATTTGATCAAATAACAGATTTTAATTTGAGAGAGGGAGATGAAAAAAAAGGTTCATGTATAGTGGAAGATGTTAATAATGTTAATCCTCTATTTCCATCTTCTCCACTTTCTTAATCCTTCTTCCAAATAAAAATAAATATAGATATAATAAAATAGATATACTAGTTTGAGATGAAACTATACTTATCCTTGAAATAGTTATGTTTATAATATTCATATTGTTTGTAAAGTTATAGATGAGCCGTTTGCTCAAATCTTTTATACACTTTAATAATAAGTTAATTGTATAATTTAAACATACTATTATTTCTTTATAGGTTACATCTAATTTGTTTCTTAAAATAATTATATTGTAAAAACAAATATGCCTTCCAATAAAATTAACAACTATATCTTTAGCGACATTTATTTTATAAAAAGTCTATTTCTCCAATATCATATTTTTATTATTACCGTTTAAAATGTAATTTGAAATGGTACCATCTATTATTATCATAATAGTAATTGTATATATTCAATTCCTTCAACTAGAACGAAAGATAGGTATCATAAATTAATGCCAATAATTGACCAAACCAAATGTGTATATAATTTTAACAACCTATTCAAAATTAAAAATAATAAACTAGAAGAAGGTATAGAATATTTTAGTAATTGGTTATCCATTGAAGAATGAAATGAAGAAAATAAAAAAAACCTTCATTTAATACTAAGTATGAGAAAGGAAATAATAAATTGTTACTTTATGATAATTTAAACAATTTAGAAATTTTGATAAAATTTGAAAGTGGAGTACTTTTTGTTTATTTTGTAAGACTGATGATTGTGCTCATACCGGTTTTGCTATATGTGCAAAACAAAAATCTTTAATATATTTAACTAGCAAACTCATTTTACAATTTTTTGATTCTATTTATTTTCTTTATTGAATTCTTTTTTATTTGTTATAAATGATTGATAAAAACAATTAAGAACTGGCTAAACTTTAAATCAAATGATAAACCATTATATCTTTTGTAGTTAAATAATACTTAACAAGAAATTTATGTTAAAAAAATCTTTCATATTTTTAGGTATAATCGTTTATTTAAGTATAATTTTAACTACGTCTTCTCCATTTCAAAATAATAATTTATTTGAAAACAATTCTAGGTTTTCTGTCAACCAAGATAATCAGTTTGTTTATGCAGAAGAAGATGATGGTGGTGGTGACAAGAAAGACGATAAAAAGAGTGACAAAGATGACAAAGATGACAAAGATGACAAAGATGACAAAGATGACAAAGATGGAAAAGACGATAAAAAGAGTGACAAAGATGACAATGATGGAAAAGATGACAATGATGGAAAAGATTCCTATTTTGCTGATAGTTCTAATGATGATAATGGAGACAACGGTAACAATAACGATAATGAGGCTAAAGAGAATGACAAAGATGACAATGATGGAAAAGATTCCTCTTTTGCTGATAGTTCTAATGATGATAATGGAGACAACGGTAACAATAACGATAATGAGGCTAAAGAGAATGACAAAGATGTGGATAAAGGAGGAACCGCTGATACTGGGAAATCTAACGATGATAAGGATGAGGTAACTGAAACTAGTTCGACATCTTTTAGTCCATCAGACGGTAATCCATCACCAGGAGACAACCCGCCAGGAGACAACCCGCCAGGAGACAACCCGCCAGGAGACAACCCGCCAGGAGACA
>DASVFI010000045.1:0-3669 GCA_036380115.1 Nitrososphaeraceae archaeon
AATCATGATAAAATTTTAATTATTGATTATACCTCTTTCAACAAACTATCCATGATCACATGCACTCTCGAAAGTGTTAAAATGCAACAAATTCATCTTTTATCAAGTAATAGTAATTTAAATTTTAATCGAACTCTACAAACTACTTTGATTATATATTTAACAAAAAAAAGATTTTATAATCGATACATTTGTACATTATAGTAAAAAAGAGAATTGATATCGCTGTATTTTTTTCTATGTGTCATTTTTACTATAACTGTAGGAAATTTAGTTATAATTTTTGCAGAACCTGACAGTAAACTAATCTATTCTAACTGGATTCTTATTATCAATTCCCTGGTTGCTGCAGGACTAGCATCATATGTTTTTTTAAAAAGTAGACAAAGTATTGGTGAGAATAAAGAAAATATGCTTTTAACAATAGGACTTGTTTTTTGGTTTATTGCCAACATTATATGGGCATATTATGAAGTAGTATTGGATATTGTATCTCCTGTACCATCTCTTGCCGACTTTTTCTTGTTATCTGCATATGTCTTTTTAATTTACAGATTGTTGATAATAAGAAACAAACTCCATAGCATTATAAATAAAAAAATAATGTATTTGATGATAGGATTAACTGGATTATTCTTAGCATATATTTTGAATTTAACATTGGATCTAGCTCAAACATCCAACTTTAGAGGTACAATGCTCTTTCTTGTCACTATTGCTTATCCAGCTTTAAATTCAATATTGACTGTTCTTGCCATAACAATTCTTCTTGGTATTAAAAGTGAAAAGCAACATCGTCATCTAGTTCCATGGGTATCCGAATCGGCAGGTTTCTTGGCAATTGTAGTAGGAGATAGCTGGTTTGCGATAATAGTTCTAACAACATCTATAGAACAACTTTGGATTTCTACGTTGTTGCTCTCTGCCCATTATTTACTAATTGCTGGTGGTCTTATATGGTATTTACGGTATTCTATTAAATGGAAATCAAAAGACCTTGCCTTTAAAATTGTTGCTGGAATAAGAAAGAGAAGACTTTCTAATAAAATCATTGTTACTTCAATAACTATTATTGGTCTTGTTTTGTTTTCATCTGTTTATCTTGGCACTGGATTTGGAGGTGACGGAGGAAAAAATTCATTGTTAATTAAGAAAAATCATATCACTGAAAAATCATCATTAACGTCTACTGATTCTGCTTCTAATGGACAGGATGACCTAGATAAAGAATTTGTAGTGGGAGCAATCATACCAATTACTGGTTCCTATTCGTCAATTGGAAAACCAGTAAAAGTAGCATTGGAAAAAGCCGAGCATGACGTAAACAAATATTTTGAAAAAATGAATTCTTCATCAAGGTTCAATCTTGCTATAGCAAATTCAAAATCAAGCCCAAAAGAGTCTCTTGAGGCAGTAAAACAATTACATTCGCTTGGAGCTAAAATTATTGTTGGGCCAGCTACAAGCACTGCAGTTTTAGCTGCGAAAGAATATGCAGATACTAATGATATTATACTTATCAGCTATTCTAGTACTTCTCCATTACTTTCTATAGCAGGAGATAACCTTCTCCGATTGGTACCAGATGATATCAATCAGGGAAAGGCTATTGCAGAGCGAATGATTGACGATGGAATAAAAGTAGTTGTACCAATGTGGAGAGGCGATATCTATGGAAATGAACTTTACAAATCTACAAAATACCATTTTGAAAAACTAGGTGGAAAAATGGAAGAGGGGATAAATTATAAACCACATACGGGTAAATTTGCTACTAGTCTACATCGAATAAATTTCATTATGTGGAATGAAGATCTAGGGAGATTAAATGCAATAGTCTTTGACGCAATAAAAAAATATGATAGTAAATCTGTAGGAGTTTTTATAATATCTTATGATGAAATAACACCAATCTTAATTCAATCTCCCATGTATAGTGCGCTTGATGATATCAGATGGTATGGAAGTGATAGTATCGCTCAGAATCACCATATTACAAAGAATATAGATTCTTCCCTATTTGCAATTAAAACCAATTTTTCAAATCCTTTGTATTCTATAGATACAGAATCTCCTAAAATCCATGAGCTAATAGAAATGTTAGAAAAGGAGTTGCATAATGCAGAATCTATAACCTATCCTGCAATAGCTTATGATGCTTTCTGGATTTCTTCTTTAAGCTTGGATACAAATAGTACAAATAATAGCTATTCTGTTGACCATAATAATATTAATAAAAAATCATTTCAAGATATTGTTTTCGAAACAGTAGAATCTTTTGATGATGGTATTTCAGGAAAAATACAACTTAATGACGCTGGAGATCGGATTGGTGAAAATTATGATTTTTGGAGTATTTCTAAAGATGTTCAGAAAAGTCACTACGTCTGGAAATCAAAAAATAATCTTCTTGAACTTCACCAAGATCTTCATCATTAATCCCTCTTGCTTCCTTTTTAATGACATCATTCCAATCAATATCACTTGAATTCATAACTTTTACCACTTTACAATTTATTTAATAATTTGATATAATTTAATTGTCATATCTCTCTAAATAGCCATGAGAAATTATGGCGTTCATCAGTTAATTTTGTTCCTCTTTTTCTTCTTGTGAATCTAATGCTTCTTCCAATTTGTTCATATCACTTTCAAGACTATCGCTTTCAGCATCTTTCATAAACGGTTCATCTTTATATCTACTTTCCAAATCAGATTTAGAAATTCTAAAATTTAAGACCGTTCCATCATAACTTTCTGCTTGATCTTTTGGAAGATAAAATTGTTCTTTATTAATAATTCCTCTTTGAACCAGTACATAATTACTTTGGACTTCTTGGACTTCACCTAAATCTTCATCGTTTATTCCTCTTGCTTCTTTTTTAATAACATCATTCCAATCAATATCACTTGAATTCATAACTTTTACCACTTTACAATTTATTTAATAATTTGATATAATTTAATTGTCATAGACTGAACAATTCAATGATTTATAGAATGAAGTTAGACAAGATTAGGACTAGGTGACTTGTTGATGATAGTTCTGCCAACGATCGGATCTTCGAAGAGATCAAGAATAACCTAACCTATTAGCATTATTTATGCCTTTGAAATTAGGATTATACATAACTTCTTTGCTTTGATTCTTTTTCTATTAACATTAAATGTATTCTTGACTCCTTAAAATATCACTATTATAATGATTAATTAATTAATTAAAATTATTTGGTTAGTATTGCAGTTAGTACAACAGTATTACCGGATTTAAATTGTATTGGTTTTTCTCCAATATTATATAGTAATAGTGCGTTAATTTTTGTTAAAGTATTGGTTTGTTTTGTAATTGGATTTATTCCTTTCATCTTCTCATCCAATCCAATTGTAAATAGTCCTTGTTTTTTATTTATGTCCTGTATTTTTGCTGGATTTATTAGTGTTCCTGCATGATTGTTACCTTTTTTATCAATATACATAACTGCCAATTTTATATTTTGAGTATTTGGCATATTCAAGGTTACACTTCCGTCTTTAATCTTACATGGGTCAAAATCAGCAAGTAATCTTATCCCATTTGGACTGATTGTTCCTGTTAATCCTACTGATCCTGATTGAGTAGGACATTTATTTTTATTGCTGACTATGATAACTTCTTTTTCTTTATTATCA
>DASVFI010000046.1:0-3287 GCA_036380115.1 Nitrososphaeraceae archaeon
TATCTGAGATTTTAGTAATCACTATATCAACAGCAGATCTACTTGCAATTTCTATTAAATTTCCGCAATCCAATAATTTTAATAACTTATTCATCAATCCTAAATCTCGAGAATGTTGAGTAATCTGAAATTTCATTTTAACTTGATACCCGACTTTATGCGTTTTAGAATTTATTATATCGATAAAAAAACAAGACTCTCCTTCACTAAATCCAATAACCCATCGAATATCAGGTATTTCCTGATTATTTACCTCTGGTCTTACCACTGGAACAATATCGGGAAATGATTCTTTTAAAGATGTAGTTAAACCAAAATTCATTGAAGATCTAATTGCAACTATTTTTCTTAAACCCTCGGGAGTAAGATGTTCAGATTTATTCATTAATTCTACTACCAATTTAAGAAGAAGAAAATCAGCTCTTTTTTGTGTAATTAAAGGATATTTTTCAAAATGAGGAATAATAATATTATTTAATTCTTTAATAGAACTGACAGTATAACTAGCAGAATTTTGAGCTAGACTAATATTTCCTGCTCCCTCAAAAAAAGATTTAATTTGATTTAACAGAGGTAAATCTTTTTTATGTAACTCTATTTTAAAATTAGGAGCAACACTCCAACCTGTTTTCAAATAAGAACGTTTAACTATTGAAACAAGAAAGCATGATTCTGCATCCGAAAATCCAGTTACATAAAAAGGGTTAAGTTTAGAAATATTTGAAGATGTATGAATTGATCTTATAGGCAATACAAAAGAAAGCAACACACAAAATACACCATCCGGACTGAGATTTGTCTCAACTACAAAGTGAGTTAATGAGAGGAAAATGTCAAATAGGCTATTAATTGAAAAAGCCAAGCAAGATAGTAATACAATAGATAGTATTCTAATTAAAAATAAAGAAGTTATTTGAGAAAAAAATATCATTTTTGTTGAGTAAAAATTTTATAAGACTAGCATTTTAAAGGTATATCATATTATGGAGATGTAAACAATGTTTAAATTTATAATATAATTACATCCTCTATAGGTGCAAAACAGTGCTCCGCCAGAGAAAATCACAATAAAAATTTCTTCGACAGAAGAAATTGTTGAGGCCTGTGATTTACACTGGCGGAGTGCCTTACACTATAAGACGAAACCTAGGGCCATTTTACCCCAGCTCCCTCTGTGTACTGCTTCCAGCCGTACACAGGGGGAGCGAGGACAAAAAAAATGGGATAGCTAGAGGAGTATGGTAGGCCTCAACAAAACATTTGCCAATGTTTTGTTGAGGAAATAAAATTAGACAAAATTTGATACCCTCTGGGACAATCCACCCGTCCTGTCGGACGGGTGGACAGCCCGGAGGGTTCCTCCGGAAAATTTATTATATCAGGTCAAGGTTAGCTAGACTTTTTTATTAATTTAGTCATTATTTTACCTATTTTGTCAACTTTTGCCCTATCGGTATTTCTGTAATAATAAGCCTTAGACCATAGTTTAAATTGAAGAGATTTCATACCTTTCAAAGTATTGTGGAAAAATTCTATTAAATTCTCAATAGCTCTAGAGTTAGTAGTTGCAAGAGAAAAATATCCAGCTTTTTTAAACTGAACTTGAGTGCTAATACCTAACATTCGTTGGATAGAATTTAAAACAATCACATCCAGTTTTTGTGTTACTTCAAAAGCATGAACTAATCTTGTAGGACCTTTGGATACTAAATAGAAACTACCCTCAGCTTCTGTAAAGCCTACTAACCAAGCTTTACTCATAACAAGTGAAGCTGAAGCATAATCAGAAACCTTATTTTTTATAATAGACCAAATAGGAGAAATATAATCGACTGGTAATTCTCTATTGACAATATTTGACACTAGAGTATCTTTTTCTGATTTGCTTAAGGTAGGGTCAGATAGTATAGCAAAAGCTTCTTTAAATTTGAGATAATTGAACTGTTTAGAAGTAAGAAGAGGATATTTATCAAAAATAGGAAATATCACGGATTCTAAGACTTTTCGATCTCGTATTCTGAAATGTGCCATGTTGCCATTTTTTTCGACATAAATAGAACCAACACCTAACTTATTTTTAACATAGTGTAATAATCTTAAGTTATAAGTGCTTTGGCCTAATTTAAATATTAAAGACCATGTTCCATTTTGTCTGGCAATACTGAACGTTCCATCTCCATCCGTAAATCCTACTAACCATTGTGAAAATAATTCTTTATTTTCTAACAGAGTTGTTTTATTTACTCTCAAAGAAGATTTGTTATTTTTTGCATACGAACTGTACTGAGTTTGTGCCGAAGGCGCAGTAGTTGTTTCAATCAAATTCTTTTCTGTAGATTTACAAAGTTTAACAATAAGATGCTCTACGTTAAGTCTCTGATGGCTAATAATATTTATTAACCAGGCGGATAGTCTCCGTGTTTGTAACATTTTTTCTACTGTTGCATTAACTAATAACAATAATAGAATAATTAGATTTTTCACCTGATCTATTATTGATACAGTAATGAACAATGAGCATTTACATCCAAGTTGAAGATTTTCCCGCATCGAGTAGAGTTTATTTAAAATTATATCACTATAATAGGACAGCTTACTTTCAACTGTCCATCCTGTACCGGCACCTTGTTCAACCAATGAACTCACTAATAATAAAATTAATGAAGGTGGTAACAGCCAGAATGAAATGTTATTCAATCGAGGGAAGGCCATATCCGGCGCCCCGATTTGTACTGGCACTAAATAGTTACCAAATCCAACTACCATTGCTGGCATAACCATAAATAAAATCATTAAGAATGCATGAGCAGTAATGATAACGTTGTAGGTCTGGTGGTCGCCTGCCAAGAATTGTACTCCTGGTGCAGAAAGTTCTAATCTAATTAGTACGGAGAATGCGGTACCTAACATACCACTAAATACGGCAAATATTAAATACAGAGTACCTATATCTTTCGCATTTGTCGAGAATAGCCATCGAGTCATATTGTGGCTTCTCTTTTTCAAATTGACGCTGACGCTGAAAAGCAGTGTTTCTGTTTCTTTTATATTTTTTTAAAAAAAAAAAAACTACGCTTTGCTAACGCGCTTCCACAACGTGGAAGATACGGTTTTAATTTCATTTTAATGAAATTAAAAATTTTTTTTAATTTCATACAGAACCCTCACTTTTTGTGAGGACCGTAGGCCCAAAAAGTAGAGGGCTTTAAAGCTACAGCTTCCTATGGGAGCTGTAGCTCTAAACATTCAGACACAAAAAATAGATCTTCCACAACGTGGAAGGTTGA
>DASVFI010000047.1:0-8325 GCA_036380115.1 Nitrososphaeraceae archaeon
CTCTTTCTTGTGATTGAATTTTAACAAATCCAAATTTTGATGAAGGTAATGATGGATGAAATGATATATGCCATATAGCATCTACCTTTCCATAGCCATAGTCCACATCTTTTTCTATAGAATAGGATAAAGATTGATCTAGTTGAGAAAGGAAATCTCCTGTTGATGATGTATTGTTAAAGTTAAGGTTGCTATTGATATTATTATTATTATTATTATGCTTTACAATGTCATCATAATGTCTTTCTTCAATTCTTGCCGTTTCTATTTAATCACCCCCTTCTCCTATTCCTAGTGTCTGTAAATTTTGTTTTTCTCTTGAATCTAAAATATTTGTCTTTGGTACCAATGTTGAAGGCGTTAATGCTGTAACATATTTTCTTAATTGTAAGAAACTGCTATTAGGCATAGATTTAATTGAATCACTTATTTTTTTTATCATGTTTTCTGAAGGTACTACTATTATTAATTTATCAATAAGATTCATCATACTTTTTATTATAATCTCATTTATTCTAGATTCAGAATAATCTTCAGTTGTTATTGTTGAAAGACATACAAATCCCATTCTCATATCTGGCAATGCTTCAGAGCCTGGTTTGAAGGTCCATAAAACATCTATGGGACCTGCCCCTTGGTCATAGTTCTCTATTACTTCAACTCCTATACTTTTTCCAAGTTGAATAATAGGAGCCTTTAATGTTTCTATTATTTGTCTCCTTTCTTGTGATCTTTCACTGGAATAAGACGAATCCAGATTTTGATTCATTATAGGATCATTATAGCCAACATAATATTTTAGAATTTCATATAGAGTAGATATATATATATATATATATAGTGTAATTTTTAGTTAACTTATTGTAATAGATGTTCCGTGTTATTAGTAATTTAAACTATTGTAATCAATTAATTGATAATTTATCGAATTGGACAATTTATGTATAATTATTATTAAGTCTATAAATTCACTATCATATGCAAACCTGATAGTAAGTAGGTTAACTCCTATGAACTGTCAGTAGTAGTATATGAACCCCTCGTAGCGTAGGTAAGAAGACTGCTCTGTAAAGAGTAGGTATCTTATCGAGGCTGCAGGGTATTGATTAACTTTGTTTGGTTTTTTCACTTTTTATTTAAACATTTTGTAGATAGTTGATTTGTTTGTTCGTTTATTTCTTTACTTATTTCTATTAATGGATTATTTTTGTTCTTTTGCTCTTTTTCATTCCCTACTAAAATCAATAATCTTTTATTTTACTTTCACGTATTATAACTACCACAAATCGAATTTGTGAGTTTAATCTTCAAGGGGTGGGTGTTAGAGGTTTATCATTTTCCTTTGACACTTAATAATCAACAATCTTTTTATTTTTTATTGTACATATAATTATTACCCATTCTCTGTTATTTGATGGTGAAACTTAGTGAGGGGTGTTAGAGGTAGATCATTGGTCATGCTTCCTTAACACTCAACAATCCTTCTTTTTTTATTTGTTATTAAAGTTTAATATCTATATTTATGAAATTATTACTCAGATCTATATGAGTGATCGGTTTGATAATAATGAATGGAGAAATAATTCTAAGAAAGGATTGGTTTGTGGCATAATGCTTTGTCGTAACTCACCAATAAAACAATGTCCTAGATGTTTACTTCATTATTGCTCTGAACACCTAAAAACACATTTTCATCCGACATCAGATTAATCAGAGATCTATAATTTAATAATGAAAATCATTAACACACTATACGATTATGAGGTATATTACCAATTTAAATTTAGATAGACTTATTTGATTATTTCTTTATTTATATTAATTAATGGATTATTTTTGTTATTGTACTTTCTCATATCATCGATAACACTCTCTAGTTCAGATACGTTCCTTGAGAATTTGGTAATGATATTTTGATATTGTGAATCTTTATCTTGAAAAGAAATAACTTGCAAGTAATAATGATTGAGTTCTTCATGTATTTTTTCTATTCTTTTTATTGGAAACATATCTCTAACAGTCTAATAATTAATAGTAGATTCTATCATTTTAACTTTGTTATTTTCGATTATATTTTGTAATTAATTTACCTGTTTCTAATTAATAATTGTAAAAAAGCCATAGCCTATTATGAGGAGTACAAATGGTTGAAAGACTAGGCTATGGCATACTAAATAGTTTTTATAATTCTACCATTATGCTATAGGTAATAAATTATTTAATAATTTGATAAGAGAAAGATGGATGCTAGACAATGATTTTACTCATTATCAAACATCTACACACAAATATTTGAGATTTTCATCCCTCCTAGACGTGTATTAGCCTATGTCCTTTAAGGTATAAAACACTTTGAGATAATTAATTGTCTAGCCTGAACAAACAAAGAAGATTAACATATTGAGGAGATAAATGATCCATTCAGACTATGGCTTCATTGATTGGTGAATATATATGCCTAATCTCCTATAAATTCTACAGATAGCAAGATTTTACAAAAAGGATTTATAATTATTGCTATTTCTCATTTTTAGTCTAGAGAATAAAATTATTGTATATATATCAAAAATTGTATCAACCCAACCACTAAAACCGTCAATTACCTTGAGATATTTTGCTGTTTTTTACTAACATCTATTCTTGAAATATCTCAAAACCTTTCTTATTGTTTTTGTTATGCATTAATCTAATAGGTTATGTAAGGTTATAGTATATCTTTATTTTCGTTTATACCCAAAATAACTGTTTTCGGAAATATTTACAGAAATATTTGTCTATTCATGTATTAAAATATTCTTATTCAAATATGCTGTATATATAGTAAGGGAAAAATAAATATATGAAAAACTCAGTTATTGTAAGTCCATCTTCTCATTATGTTGTGATAACTACAATAATAGTGTATGCACTATTAGCCCCCATATTCTTTGAAAGGGATAATGCTTATGGAGCAGGAGCAAACTTTGTTGTTGATGATGATGATAAGACTATGACATATAGTCAACAACAAGAAGTAGAAGCGGGATGTAAATCTCCTTGCTCATCTAGTTCGGAAATGTGCATAGCAATGTGTGCTTAGAGAAATAAGATAAGTTAATAAATAAATTTTTTTTATTTTATAATAAATCTTTTTTTAAAATGAATTTTTAAAAAGACATCATAGCAAGTGCAAGAACTATTAAGACGAGAAAATAATTTACAAATCCATAATAGAAGAGTGATTATTTCAAAAGATGACAAAGATGACAAAAGGAGAAAGATAAATCTACAAGAAGGAGAATAACAAAAAGAAATGACAATATAGAATGTTTGAGTTGTGGTCACAAGTTTCCAAGCAATGAAGTAGAATTGATAAATGCAGATATTTCTGATAAATATTTTAGAATAAACTGGAATTGTCCAAAATGCAATACAGAAGGATTGACAACATTCATTAATAATAAAAAAGAAGATATGAAGTAACTTCTTCAGTATTTTGTTTAAAGTGTGGTAAGCCTGAAAAACCAGGAGAAGAATTTACAAACACAGGTGGTAGCACGATATGCAAAGAATGCTGGTTTGATGATGAAGAGAAAGAATAAAGAAAATAACAATACAAAAAATTAGGAAACAGATTTCAAAAATGATTGAGAAGTTTTATATATTTTGCAGAAGATCACAAAAAAGATAAAAAGAATAAGAAATGAGATGCCAAAATATCACAGATAATAATAGAAGATGTAAAAGAACTGCAAGTAAAATAGCAATAGTAAAACATGCCATTGATGAAAAACAGCAGTCAAAATTAATGATATGTGATGAATGTTTTAATGAAAAAATGTATAGTGATCAATTGTTTAAAGACAAAGTAATTCAAGTAACAGAGCTGAATAAAAATAGAAATGGGTTCTATTCTAAAACGAATTAATAGATAAGTACTTGAAATTAAGATATAATAATCATAAAATGACTATAATATTTTTAGCACCAATAACTAAAAAACCCCCTTCAGCAGCAAGGAAAATTTCCAAATCAAATGACACATTATGAAATATTAAATATAACAAAAACACTCTTTCTCATTCTATGCTTTCAGAAGAAGGAAAGGATAAGAAGAAGGACGACGACGACGACGATGAATAGCAATCTATTCCAAACCTATAGGATTAAAATGAAGTAAGGAGATTATAAACTCGTAAGGTATTTTTTGATCTTGTTAAATAGTTTATTCGACAAAGTATTCTGATAAAAATATGTCTAACGAAAATCAAGATATATCAACAACATCAGAAACAGGTATAACAACAGAGGAAGAAGAATATGAAGAAGAATTTGAAATAGAAATTACTACACAAAAAGGTTCATCTATAAAGGTAGAATCATCTTCTTACAACAAACTAGACGATTTATTAGAAAAAGCATTTAATACATACAAACGATTAGCAAAGGAAGAATCTGGGGGAGTAGATGAAAAACTACAATATCAATAAATCATATATTTAATTAGTTAATCTATTACTCTACCACTATATTATTTATTTAAAATTCATTCGAATTATAATTTTAACAAGTAATAAATAACGGTATCATCAGGTAACCTTGATCTCTACGAAGATCACAATTCATAGGAAAACTTGCAGATAGTCATAGTCTGGACCATCAATTTCATTCTATAAACCCTCAATTAGTCTTTGTTCAGGCTATGACAACATAATTTACTAATAAATTAATTAATTAAACAATTAAAATAGCATAATTAGCAATGTGAATACACTAAAGTATAGACAGAAAGATTCACAATATTGTCATGCCTTCTACATTTGCTCACAGAGTGCTATGACAATTAAATAATTGCTAATTTAATAAAATAATCTATTCGTTTACACTCATTACATCCTGTATCTGTTAAGTGCTGTGGATTTAAAAAAACCATGCCATAGCCATTCTATGTTTATGTAGTTCTTGGTTGCTATGTATCTAAGGGCTATGGTTTCTTTTGCGCTAATAATAATTCCGTTCATTTATACAGAACTAAGACTTTTTTTATATTTAGTATAATAAACTGACTAATGGTATTATTGACAATAATAATAAATTCATTACTATACCTTTTCTTAATAATAGACGCTTAGCGTATAGATGGGTTATCTTAGCAATATTAAGTTGTATTGCAACTATGGCAATGTATGCTGAAACTATGCTTATACCATCTATTCCAAATTTAATAAAAGACTTTGATATATCTTACGGAATGTCATCATGGGTTTTAACATCCTATTTGATTGCTGGGGCAATAATGACTCCTATTGCAGGAAATTTGTCAGATATATACGGCAAAAAGAAAGTATTGTTAGTTATAATGATGATATATGCTATAGGTGTCTCTATGGCAGGATTCTCTACTGATATACTAACTTTGATTCTTGCCAGAACAATTCAAGGAATAGGCATAACTATGTTTCCTATTGCTTTCGGTATTGTAAGAGATTTATTTCCTAGAGAAAACATTTCAATTGGTCAAGGTGTAATAACCTCTATGTTTGCGGCAGGTTCTGTAATCGGTTTATCTGTTGGAGGATTGATTCTTTTGAGTATCCACTCTTTGCATATTGTTTATATCCTCTTTATCCATCGTTGCAACAGAAGCCGCATTCACAAATTTCGTCTCCATAGGATTCACAAACTACTATTTTTGTATTATTGTTGTTGCTCATGATGTATAGTTCATCATCTTATGTATTTAAAGAGATTTAATATATTATTATGAAAAGTCACAAAAGTCACAAAAATTAATAATTTAAAAAAAATAGTAAAGATAATTGCTTTTGAGGATCAAAATTTTAGAATTAAATTTAAAGTTTTATATAATTTGAGTCAAAAGAGTCGTTAATATTTGATATCTTATATGTATTTTACAGTTTTCATCATTTCTTTAGTATTCATCTTTTGTAAATATGTAAACTGTTGTGAAAATTAATATAATATGCTTAGTTTAACAATATATGTTTATTTTTAATAATGTTTTATGAATTTCAATCAATTGCAATCACTTACGTTTTGCTCTTGTATAGACATATTATATATAACTAAATTATAATTTATTTGTCTTAAAACTAAAAACTTAATTTCTTTAATTGGAAAACCTTTTAAGACTGTTAGTTGTATATATTATTAGATCTCTGTAGAATGGTGATCCGGGTTTTTGCTCCGTTCACCGACGATCACTATCATGATAAGGGAGAAAGGCCAAACACGGGGCTGGCTGAAAATAGCTCCTTTATCAACAGAGATAACCTATTTTATTATAAAGAATAGGATACAAATATTAATACTCTTAGATAATATACAATAAAAGAAAACCCTTTAATAGACAATAATAATAACTATTTCTAAATTGGCCAATAATAATATATTTCATGATAAATTAATGGAACAAAAAGATAATATTTTAACATTTAAAGAGTCATCTACTATAAATTTATCTTCATGGTTTTCTAATTTTACTAAACCAATAAAATTTGACAAACTAAATGAAGATATTTCTGTAGATATAGTTATAGTAGGTGGAGGTATATCTGGATTAACTGCAGGATACATTCTTTCTAAAGAAGGTAAACGTATTGTAATAGTCGAGGATGGATATATTGGAAGTGGCGAGACCAGTCATACTACTGCACATATTACTGCTGCTCTTGATGATAGATACTATAATTTAGAAGAGACTTTTGGAATGGAAAGAGCACGTATTGCTGCTCAAAGCCATACCCATGCAATAAATTTTATTGAATCTATTGTAAGCGAAGAAAAAATTGATTGTGATTTTGAAAGAGTCGATGGTTATTTATTTTTAGATCCAACAGATACTACAGAATCCATAAAAAAAGAGCTTGAAGCAACACATAGAGTAGGTCTTAGTACAGAACTTGTTGATCGGGTACCGATAGATTCCTTTACTACCGGTCTTAGCCTTAAATTTCCTGACCAAGGCCAATTTCATCCACTAAAATATCTCAAAGGATTATCTACAGCAATAATAAGCAAAAATGGTAAGATATTTACTGAAACACATGCCCAAGAGATAGCCGATAATGTAATAGAAACATCTGACGGCTATAAAATAAAAGCAAAAAAAATTATCATTGCTACTAATGCTCCAATAATTGATAAAACAAGTAAAATCTATGAAAAACAGATACCGTATCGTACATACGTTATAGGTGCACTCATAAAGAAAGATTCTATTCCTACTGCTTTGTATTGGGATACTGGAAACAAGAATTCAAAAGATGTTGCAAATCCATATCACTATGTTAGAATTCAAAAGTTAGAATATGATGACAAAACAAAAGAAAGTGAAAATGACAAGAATAAAAATCAATACGATATTTTAATTGTAGGAGGAGAAGATCATAAAACAGGAAATACACGAAACGATATTGAAGAAAGACACGACCGACTTATAGAATGGACTAAAACACGCTTTCCAATAGAAAAAGTTGTTTATAGATGGTCTGGGCAAGTTATGGAACCCTTAGATTCTTTGGCATTTATTGGACCAAATCCGTCCTCTTCTTCTGACAAGGGGAATAAAAATAACAATAATAATATATACATTGCAACCGGTGATTCTGGAAATGGAATAACCCATGGCACAATAGCTGGAATATTATTATCAGACCTAATAATGGGAAGAAAAAATGAATGGTCAAAAGTGTATGATCCAGCTAGAACAATAGAAAATAAAGAAAAAAAAGATGAAGATGATAGTCACAATAATAAAGATGATAAAAATAGAAAAGAAGAAAATGGCAATTCTTCTTCTACTAGTGTTCAAACAAATAAAACTCGAACTTTTTCATCAATAAAAGATGAGCTATCAGTTGAACAAGGTATGATAATACAAGAAAATTCAGATGAACCTATTGCAGTGTATAAAGATAGAGATGGCATTCTTCATACATTTTCTGCTAAATGCACTCATATGGGTTGTACTGTAATTTGGAATTCATTAGAGAAATCTTTCGATTGTCCTTGTCATGGATCTAGATTTTATAATAATGGTAAAGTCATAAATGCTCCTGCTAACAATTCGCTTTCAGCAAAGAAATTAGAATAATGCTTAAAATATGATCTTTTTTATTTCTTTATCATAGTATGTAGTCGATTGGAGTCCAACAAAAATGAAAAACATTAGTGTATGCTTATCTAATTCAAAATATCATTATATTTATTCATTGAGGGGAAACAAAATATATGAATACATCACAGTTTGATCTTTAGGCAAAAATATATTATTTGGTACAATTGCAGGACTCGTAGCATGTATAGCTATGGCACCCCTTCTAA
>DASVFI010000048.1:0-13816 GCA_036380115.1 Nitrososphaeraceae archaeon
AATCCTTCAAAATATGGATATTGAGGTAAATCAAAATACTAAATCAAAAGAATCTAAATTTCTATCTCGGATTTACCTTCATATCTTCTTTTTATTGTTTTTATTTTTTAATTTTAAAGAATTATCAAATAAGTTTCTAATAATAAAAGCTAAATACAAGTTAGTAGTATATCTACATTAGACTTTTATTTTATAACTGCTATCGTATTACTCTCTATGTAGTGACTGAATATGTATAAGAACCATTACCATTAGAAATAAACTAAGCTTAATTTAACATTTTGACTTTCTATTATAAGCAATATAATATAATATAAATTTAAAAAAATATCGAAATTTATTTTATAATTAGTTTTAATTATATATATATATTATACTGTTATTTTTCATTTTTGGCTCTATCATATTTACCATTGCTGATGTAATAGCTACACGTAAAGGTGGAGGAGCTGATATACTAATTGGTATTGGTTTAGATACAATACCTGAATCATTGGCTATAGGAGCTTCAATAGCAGCTGGTCCAGCTTTAGCTATTGCACTACTTATTGGGATTCAAAATATTCCAGAATGTATCGCTGCTTATAAAGAAATGAGAACAGGAAAAACAGCATTCACGAATTCTAAAAAAGCTCTTTATGCTATTGGTATTATATCAGTAGTTCCTGTTATTCTTGGATTAGCAGGACTATTTTTTTTACAAGGATTGCATTATATAATAGGATTGATATTGGCATTATCTGCAGGCGGTATCTTCTATATGCTCTTTTATGATATGATACCCAAAGCACACAAAGATAGAAAATGGCTTCCTACTTTTGGTGCAGTCTTGGGATTTATAATTGGGTTTGCAATTGTAAGATTAATTTAAGTAATTTTTTATAGTTATTTAAATTGTTAATTATCCTCAATTGTAATTGGGTATTAGATTTGCCGGATAACACCCACGAAGATGAACAGTCAATGGATAATACTTTTGGTGTATTTACTAATAGAAGGTAGAATAAAAGACTTGATTTTTAGGTGTCAGAAGATGCTACAGACTTCTAACACCAAGGAAAGACGACATTACACAAAGCTGGTTTGTGGTGATTACAATACGTGAATGTACCATAAAAAATTACTTATTTTAGAACATCTAATAATTTATCGAAAAGTGGGTGTTAGAGGCTACAATAACACCCCTGAATGTAATTGAGTAGACAATAGAGGAGTAGCGATTAATGGTAACATTTGAATGAATAAAAATTTTGATTAACAACAATACAGAATTATGTTAGAGAAATATCCTGCTTTTTTTACAAGTTACTAATGAAATTAAGTTTCTACTATCAAAGCTAAATACAATCTAGAAGTATCTCTATAACAATAGACTCTCTTTTTAGAACCGCTATCGGTATTTTTTTATCTTACTAAATTCATTAGATATTTTATAATATAAAATGTAAAAGTAATTTCAAATTTATTACGGAAGTATCTATTCAATCATAGATGTATGATTGTCCATTTGAGATGAAGTATTGTTTGTTTTCATTGACTCATCTATTTGTTCAGTTGTAATTAAAGGAGAATCCTCAGATTCTGATATGTCATTTTTTTCTTGAGCAAATGCAATTCCTGTTGAATTTATAGATAATATTCCAATTGTAAGAGTTATCAATAAAGTAATAATAAAATAGATTTGTTTCATATATTCTTCTTTTGATAATAAACCTTTTTAAATATTGTCTTTGAAAAATAATAAAAGCTAAATACAAGTTAGAAAAGTATCCTATGAAATAGAAAATGCTACTCCTAAATAATCTATACCTATAACAAATATTTGAATAATTAAAAAATATAAGAAATTCGTTGTATAATATAAACAAAGGAAAGTCATAAAATATAGAATTAATTACAATTAACAAAATATCTAATATGAATAAAATAATTTTTCCAGGTATTACATTTGTTTCACTAATAATTATTTTTACAGTATTATCAATTTCTTTAATTTTCAATAATGGGTATAGTGTTATGCAATATAATTTGGAAAATCAAATTAATAATAAATCTCCTTATTCATCTCTTCAATTTCTTCTTTCTTATCATTATAGTAAGAATATAATTCAAGATAAAATAAATTGTCCATTTATTGTCACATTATATTGAAAGCAGGATTCATAATGCACAATCAATTCTATTAATTAGTAGCCAAGACGAATCAGTTAGAAATAATTCATCAGCTAGTCTAATAAATGAAGAATTTATGGGAATACCTGAAAATGCAGAGATTCTGAAAAGAGAAATGGCAAAAAGGATTTTACAATTAGACGACGATTTTGGTAGTGTTTATTTTACTACTCCAAAAGCTGATATTTATCTTGGAGAACCATTTTCTCAACAAAAGCAATTACAAAGGTTAAATTATGCAGATAGGGAATGGTATAAAGGGATAACCAATATTATTAACAATAATACAGGACATAATTTAACAGCAGCAGCAACAACAAATACCTACACAAATGGCATTATTATTTCTGCTTCAATTCATACTCCAGCCATATCAATAGCGGCTCCTGTATTTAAAAAATATGATACTAATGATAGCAACAACAATAATGATGAACTCTTAGGTTATTGGGTAGGAATATTAAATCTTCATGATATAATAAAAAGTGTAAAAAATCTTAATCTTACAGATAATGAACATATTGTAATTTTTGACCAAAATGGAACAATAGTAACAGATTCAAAAAATAATTACTATGAAAATAGTATAGAGTTAAAATATTTTGAATATCTTGATAAGGTAAGTAATGTATTGAATGGAGAAATGGGTATAAAGGTTGAAAATAATAATAATAATAATAATAATGACAATTTACCAACATTGATAATATATTATCCAATAATACTGGCTCACATTATTGGGGCATTGTTTATATGATTAAATAGTTGAATTTTTTTCAATATCATAAATTAGACTCTTTTGTACCGCTATTGGTATTGTAAACTATATTAGCAGCTTTTAGAATTCAATAGTAATAAATGACTATATTGATTAACATGTTTATATTCAATAATTAATAGATATTCCTTAACTTAATTCTATAAAAATTAAAATCAAAGGTTTTATTTTATCTGCAGATGAGGAAGAAAAATATTTTTCATTTAATTCGTTAGAGTCGTATCCTACCTAAGGAATGGATGGATTACCGTAAAGATGCTGGAGAAAAGATAACAGAAGAAAGTTGGCTTATGCAAAACCTTAGGGATGTAACAACTCCTACAGGAAAAGGCCTTGCTACAGTTTCCAGGTAAACTAAAACCATCGGGAATTAATTTATTTTATTCTTATAATTATAATTTCTTATTTTGTACAAATTTAAACTATTTTTAATTAAAATTCACATGATGAATTATTAGAAAATTATATTAATAATTATTTCATTGTATAATTCTGAGTTAAGATATGACATCTTTTTCTATTTTTTATTTGCAAATAATATTTAGAATATTTTACTATAGTTATTCTTACTCATTTATTGGACAATAAATTAAAATAAGTAAATCACGTATATATTATACATGAAAAACCGAAGCAGAACAGAAATAGTATCAATGATACTAGATACAGCTAATGGAGGAGCAACCAAGACAAAAATGATGTATAACGCTTTTCTAAGCTATAACCAATTAAGAGAATATCTTTCTGTCTTGATTGAAAACAATCTAATAGAGTATCTTGGCGGGACTCACAAATTCAAGACTACAGAAAAAGGATTAAACTTATTAAAAATGCATAACGAAATGGCAGAATTGTTACATACTACCATCAAAAATGATGAATCAATTTAATATTTTTCTACATACCAAGATAAAATATTAATTTTATAGTAACTCTTAGTATATATTTTAAAAATAATGAAAAGTGCGCCGTTATTATTTTCTATATTGATATAACATTAGACTCTTTTGCAACAATATCAGCATTAATCTAGGCATATCCATAAATTCTTAAAATTTATCTATCTTTGTAATCAATTATGATTCTCTATTTATCTTATTAAATTTAATTTAAAAGAATAAGCTATTATTTTCAATTCATCTATCATTTGATGTAATTAATGTATGTATGCAATAAAGTTGTAATATTAGGATATCATACCAGAAGAAAATTTTTCTACTAAAAAAATTGGTTTATGTGTACATAACTTAAATAGAATACTTTTTCTATACTCTTTCTATATAGTTATTATAAATATAATATCACATATATATAGAAATGCAACAAAATAACAATAAAATTGTATTATCTTATTCACATTAATATCTATTATAATTATATTAATAATATTTTTAATAATATTACGTTAAATACTTTTTATTATATATCTATGCAGAATCCAATGAGAAGAAACAAGAGGAAGGAAGAAAACAACATGTTCAACCAAGAATAACACAAGAAAAAAAACTTTAAATGAAGATTTTTCTATTTATGAAGGTCTTGGAATCAAACTCGAGAATTTTAATCATTGGACAATCCTTATGAAATCAGACAAATCAACATGTGATAATATAGATTGGTGTATACTTCATCTAGGAATATTAAATGGGACAAATATGCCACAAACATGGATAGTACAAGATAGCTTGAAAGCCACACAATTAAAGAAAAATGTAAATGTAACACTTTAGAAGGCTGTGTAAGAAATATTTACACAAATATGATTTCTCAATTTGACAATTTTTCTTTTATAAATGAGGAGCAAACTACTTTTTCAGGAGATGGGTCAGCAATACAATTAAAATATGAATTTTCAGTAGGAGATACAAAAATTCATACTTTTACTGTATTTACAAAAGATAATGATTCATTCTATCAGTTTATTTTTTATGCAAATCCAGAATCCTTTTCAAACTATTTCTCTGATTTTAAAAAAATAATAGACACTGTAAAATTTGTTCCAAAAAAAAGAATCATCAGATTGATACATTTAAAGCAAAAGTTAGAAAATTTCGGTTGATAAAATAATTTTTATTTTAGCTATTGATTTAATATGCTATGTCAGAATTGGAATTATGCCCAACATGTAAGAAAGGAAAGTTTAGAGCAACAGGAGAAGTTAGTGTTGGAGATGAAAGTGAGTCTGCATTTAGAGAACTTAGTAATACTAGAGAATTAGTATGCGATTATTGTGGTCAAAAACGTTCTAATGCAGGTCTTAATGAATACATATAAAAATTAGTCGTTTTAAATTATTTCAAAACGTCAAATAGTCTTTCTCTTAAATTAGTAAATTCATCAATTCCTTTTTGGGTTCTTGAATAAATTGTATGACATTTTATATCTCGAAATTCTTTTCTTACAGTAACTACTAATAATATAAGCTAAATACAAGTTAGTAGTAGAACTCTGCTACTTTAAAGATTTCAGTCCTAACAGATCCATACTTTCTAGGATTCACTATACAACACGAATATGAAAGTATACCAGTAAATTTTATAACCATATTCAAGACGACTCTATGGATATAAAACCTTTATCAAAATCAAAAGAATTAATCTAACCTTTTAAAAGATACAAATATCATATTACAAATCAAATAACTAAACTAGTTTATCTGTATTCTATTGCTAAATTACACTTCTCTTTTAATGATTCGGCTTTATTATTATGTATTTTTATCTCATCTTCATTTATGTTAGATATTTGTTTCAAGTCTGATATCATATTTTCTATTTGTTGAATGTATATGGAATTTGGTAAATCTTCCTGCTTATATGATGAAATCTGCCTATTGTATTTTTTTATTTTTTCATTTATGACTTTTGATTCGTTATCAAGTTTTTCTCCTTCTCTATTGAAATGAGAAATTGTTTCATCACATTCTACAGATTTTTGGGATTGTGTTAAAAGATAACCAGAATGACCTACTATTATGAGAATAATGGAAACTATTACATAAATTAGATTCCAACGTCTAATGTACAAACATAAGTTATTGATTATTGATAAAAATAAAGATGATGGTAACTCGAATTATAAAAACAGTTGTACTTGTATTCTTTATTGCTATAACTTACTCTTATTTTAGAATCACTATCGGTATTAATCCTACCATAATAATAATAATAATAATATAAATATTCAAGTAATATTGATTGAACATTGAAACTGTGTTCATTAAACCCAAGATGTAGTAGCTCAATATATAAATAAATTATATTGTTAAAAGAAGCTAAGAGTCAAACAACCTTGCTAATTCAAATTCCAAAGTATTTTTATTATATAATTATCGTATCTTCCAGAATCTCTAAATTATCTAAGTTTCTTTAATTTAGTTTTCATATATTAAGACATAATCTGCAACTACTACTAATTTTTTATTGACCCAACTATTTTCTTCCACTAGTCAATCAAAGGTGTTGACATTTAATGGACAAAACTGAGAATTATGTTTTGTTTTATGTTTGTATAAAGATATTTAATGAATATTGCAAATTACAACGTATGAAAAATTGGTCTGCTTATAATGACTTACTCGCTAGACGTCGTCATTCATCTTTTACATCTAATCTTTTGAATATATTGAATAAGAAATTACCAATAGTATCGACTCGCAATCACTTTAACCTTGATACAGGCCAACTAAGTTTTTCTCATAATATAGAAGATTATGATTCTTATGATGTTCCTGGATTACATGGAAATCCTTGTTCAAACAATAATGAATTAGCAGTATATATTCATGGAGTATGGACAAGACAGATTGCAACTAAAGAACAGGTAGATAGAACCAGCTTATCATTGAATTCCAATGAATATAATATCCCAGTAGTAGGTTTTAGTTGGGATTCAAATACTGTTATAAATCCTTCAGGTTGGGATATTGCTAAATCTATAGCCAATCAGAATGGACCAAAACTAGCAAAATTTCTCTCTGATTTTAGAACCAATTGTCCAAATCATAAGATAAGAATAATTGCTCATTCTTTAGGAGCAAAAGTAGTCGAAAGTGCATTGATAACATTAAATAATAATGAAACATGGAAAAATAACTGCGCATATAATATTTCTTCTATACATTTTATAGGAGCAGCTATTAGCGATAAAGCAACATCAAAGAATAGTCCATTTGGAATTGCTATTGATAATATAGTAAACAACTTCTATAATCTATACAATCCTAAAGACAATATACTTCAAGGTTTGTATGTAAAGACAGAAAATGAAAATCCATTAGGCCTATTTGGTCTAAGAAAAGGAGAACCATTTCCTTCAAATTATACGGAACATAACGTAATGTCCGAAATTTCTTCAATTAGGAAGACAAGTGGAATATACAAACCATTTGTTGATAAAACAGTATCTATATGGAGAAATAACCATTCTGGATATATTGGGTTTAGAGGTATTAATGGTAAGTTAAAGGATGATGGAGCTATTAACGTAATTGTAGCAGATTGGAAGGCGAATAATAGATAGATAATACAAAACGAGCATAAAAAATATAGCATGAAATAGCAAATGCTTATTCCAAAGATAAATTAACTGAATTGCACTATAATATATTAAAAGAAAAGATTTTAGAAATGAAAAATAATATGATAATATTATCAATAAATAGAAAAAAAGGATTTATTGAAATTAATAGATTATTCCACCGAATCCGAATGAAATTTCATGAGACTAATTCCATCTCCTGTTTTTTAACATCATCTTATCTTTTAAAAGCGACAAAACTAAATATCGAAACTATTACTTTATATCAGAAGATAATAATTATGGTGTCCAAAACACGAGTAAAATTAAATTTAGAGATTGATATTAGATAGACCTTATAACAAATAGGACTAGGATTAAAAAGGTTGATGGAATAATAAAAAGTATATCTAAAGGCTTGTACCAAGAATGACTTTCATTTGATATCAAAAAATTTAATTTTTGATATAGAAAATAATAATAAATTCAATTAACAAAATACAACAATTTTTTATACTAAGAATTTAAATAAGTTTCTAATAATAAAAGCTATATACAATATAGCAGTATATATGCAATATACTCTTATTATTGCACCGCTATTGGTATTACTATATCCTGCAGATATTTCACCTATACTTTTTATAGTATTCAAGATCAATCTTATCAAGTTCTAATTACTACTAGACTATTTTTAAAATTAATTTTATATTTATGTATATAAACAAAAGAAGAAGAAGATGATGATATTATCACATAGCAATTAAGCGATTAACAATTCCATATACTTGCTGATTTCCGAAATGATTTCTTGTATCTTTATCATCGGGGTCAATAGTTATTGTATTGCCTTTGGAAATGGCTATTAATACTTCTGCATCATTCCATATAGTTATACCATTTATTTTAATATCAGCGGTTCCATTTATTGATAAGTTGTTACTATTAATATCTGATGTAGGTAGAATTATCACATCTCCATCATCTTCATTTGCACTAAAGTTTGTTATTTGATGGATATGTCCCATTGAACCATCCATAGGTGATGCCAAAAAATTTGCTTCAAAGTTTGTTACAGTTCCATTATGGACATTTAAAATCAAATCTCCAGTTAATATTACTTTGAATGCATTTGTTATATTAAATTCATGTTGAGGAACTGTTATAATTAAAGAGCTTATAGTTCCAATGACAGAAAAAGTTCTGCTAGTACTATTTACAGATTGAGTATCTAGAATTTTTTGATTTGTATCTTTATCTTTTTCTATTTGAGCAAATACAATAAATAATGATTCATAATCACCATTGCTACTAGTCATGGCAACTGTAACTATAGATAATGATAGCAAAATGAATATTGTTGTTGTAGCCTTAGTTATAATATTGAATGATGATAATACTACTTTAACCATTGTTATTATTCTTAGCTATTTTATAAAATCCCAAAATAATTAGTTTGCTATTTATATTTAATGAATATACATATATTATTTTTATACAACTATAAGAAATAGCAATAATGTTTCAAACATTTCTTTATTATTTCACTAGACCTGACAGATTTTTTATTATGTAAGCAAATTGTAACACAATAATTAATATTAATATTATTCCCTTTATTACCATACATTAGACTCTTATTTTAGAATCGCTATCTGTATTACTCCATCCTTCAAAATTTTCTAACGAATTCACATATCTTAATATTCCAAAATAGTTAAAAAATTATATTTTATTAGTTAGCTTAACAAACTGTATATCTAATATCCTAATACAAAAAGTGTTGCATTTTATCAATCACTGATATTGAGTGCTTTTCTATTATATCACATTTAATGTTAATGTAAAAGTAATTAGCAACATTCATTCACCAATTCATTCATCATTTATTTTGCGATAACATTAATTGATAACTTGCAAATATATAACATAGGTTAAAGAAATGGGTAAGAAAGAAAAAGAAATTAGGATACTAAAAAATAATTCTAATAAGGAAGATTATACTTTTGTTAGCAACGACAACATTCTAAATAATACAAAAAAATATGAATCTATAAACAATGAAATTAAGTCTGGAGCCAAACCAAATAATAGAATTGAAAAAAAGATTCACTCAAAGAAAGTAGATAACAAAGGAAGAAAGATTTTAGGAAAAAGTATGTAAGGTCATTCGCCAATATGTGAATAACCACTTATAAAGTAATTAGTAACTATTCATCTTTTGTATGTTCAAAGAACCATGTGAGTCTATAATTTTCATCTTTTAGACGTGGTTTCTTATGATTTATCTATTAGTTCAAATTAGTAAAGTAATTTGTGAGTATTATAGTGAATAATGACATTTTAGAAATTTTAAATACTTTATTATTATCTATGATAGTTTCAAGTGCATTTCTCATTGGTGCAATTTTGTCAATTTTTATTCAATATCCTGAAAGAATTAGAGCTGATCTCGCTGCTCTTTCAGCTGGAATTTTTTTTTCAACAATATCTTTTTCATTAGTAGATGAAGCATTAAAAGAAGGCTCTTTTATTACTATGGTAGTTGGTTTTATAATCGGTGCAATTGTTTTTAGTGTTATCAATAGAATACTTCAAAACAGATCTAATTCTAAAACCAAAAACAGGGATATTAGTTCATCTAAAACCGTTATCATAGGTACATTTCTCGATAGCTTTCCAGAAAGCATATTTATTGGTGTTATTATCGCTTTAAATCTTCAGGGATTAATGGCTGCGGTTTTGGCGCTATTTATAGGGAATGTAACAGCGACAATGGAAGGAGCTAAACGAATGGTTGATGTCTCTAAACGTAAATCATATATTCTTAAACCATGGTTATTCATTTTTGTTATAGTTACTATTGGCGGTCCATTAGGATGGTATTTGGAAAAACCATTAAATCCTGAACAATTATCAATGATTATAAGCTTTGCTGCTGGTGCACTTATGGCTTTTATAACAGAAGAACTGATACCTCAAGCATATAAACGAGTAGAACTTCATATTGGGTTATCTGCCTCTTTTGGTTTTATTATAGCATTGGCTTTATTTCATTATCTTTAGCCAACTTATTTGTAAATTTTAATGAATAACTGAACTATTTTAAATAAAATAATTTACTGAAAAAATCTAAATATAATACAATATAGTAGTATATCTACAATATACTCTTATTTTAGAACCGCTATAGGTATTAATTCCATCGTAAATATATTTTATAAATTACTCAAATAAAGTTATCAAGAAATAGTAGTATCTAATTTTTGTCCTAATAAAATTCCAGAATAAGCAAAATCATTTTTCATTATATCTTCCGTATACTTTGAAAATAAGGAGTTGTCAATACATGAGCCATGCATTGGATATACATAATTGGCGATAAATTTTCAAGTCTTTTAGTGGTATTTCTTACTAGTTTCTCAGTGGCAAATATTCCAGCACTTCTATAAAGATTTATCATTGATTCTGACATGTCTTCAGATATGCTGGGTTTATTGTTTCCTGGCTGGATAAATAAATCAGATGTAAATAGGGACTTTGTATTTTCCTCAAATATCATCATACTATCCCAATGATGAACATGTGGTGTCATGATGAATTTGAATTGTCTTTTGCCAGTCTTTAGAATATCATTATCCCAAACTGATAAATGATCTACAGGAACGTTATACCATCCCATCATATTCAGTCTTGAACTTAAATCGCTGCATACTAATTTTGCATCAGCAGATTCTAACAGTCCTATTTGCTAATACAATAACTGATGTAGATGCCCTGCTCTAGTCCTTGAATGTTTAGAAGAACTAGGATTGATTACTGTGCATCCTAACTTAGACACCCATTCTGCGTTGATTCCCAAACCCTTTTTTCAATTAAGGCTATGACTTCTTTTACCAATAACTCGTCTAAAGTATTTATATTTTGTAGTATAAACAAATATGCAATCCAAACTGTATAGGTGTTGTTTATGAGTCAAATCATTGTTTTGAAATCTATTTAATAATACTCTTCATACTTCAAATATTATGCATTGGCTTGCCAATGAGTGGAGACAACAAGACTGATAGAATATCCTTCTATAATTCTTTACGGCTCTTAGAGGGTATGACTTTTATTTGATAAAAAGGTATTATTCTAATTATTACTTTAAGTCTAGGTTAACAAATATTCTCTAAAATTTATCTTAATATTAATACTCCATTATATAAACTCGGTAATAACTAACAATTACAATGGAAAACGATAAAGACATAAAAATTGAAACAGAAGAAGATGTAGGATTAGATGACAAAATAAAAGCAGGAGCAAAAGCTGTAGGTAAAAAAATGGGTGACCCTGATAGAGATACAGGTTCAGAGTACGAAGCAGAAAAAGGCAAAGAAAGAGTAGTAGATTAAGTTAGTCATAGCTGCATATTCAATTGTAGTAATTGAGTAATCATCTACAATTGATAGGCTATGGCAATAGTTAATTTTATAAAAATTGAGTAATACCAGTATTATGAGATTTGTAAATCTATTTTATTTAAATTATAATGTATATTTACAATTACAATGGAAAATACTAAAGACAATAAAATATTTTTCATAATGCCCGCAGCAATATTTCTTGCAACCGTACTTGCTCTCTCAACATTCACTATTTCTACATTTGCACAGTTTGATGCTGGAGAAGCAGGTCAAGACGTTCAGCAAGGTACTGGTGATATAGGTTTCAAGATAACTGAAGGAGCAAAGGACCTCGCTGGTAATATTGGTGAAGGAGTGCAAAATTTAGGTAAGTAATTAACTTTATTTATAATTTAATTTATTTTTATTTTTATTATTGTTATTTTTATTTCTTTTACTACATCCCATCTTTCTGATATATTAATATCAATTGATAACAAAATAGAATTGTATTGGAATTTCAAGAGATTCTACCTAACTAATAGTAATAAGATTGATTGAAATAAACTTCATATATCAAATAGATAACTAAAAAAAGGAGAATTGTCAACATTTAAAAGAAAATTAGGGTATGCACTTGGAATTTTCTTTATCTTAACAAGTTTATATGGTTTGGCAGTTATACTATATTCTCCAAGTTTGAACAAAGCTTTTGTAATGATTGTATTGACCATATCCATTTTAGCAATAGGAATAATTTTCATTTTTTTAGCTCAGAGGATAAGATAATTTTGTTGGCAGTAAAATTTTTTATTTGTCATTTATTTATAAATATTATATTCTTTAGATTTAGGATTATAATGATCGACTATGTTTAGCTCTTAAATAATTTCGTATCTTTAAAGCTCATAATAATAAAAGCTAAATACAAGTTAGTGAACCCTACTACATTGACGATTCCACTCCCGACCAGCTGCTGCTTTTGTAAGTGAACTCGGGTGTCAAAGAAGATAAAGAAATGATTAACAAACTCATTTTTGCTTATTTCATCATTATATACTAAATGCATGATTTATTTATTTTCATCTTTCTTGTGTTTATTAAAAAACGTATTAGACATAAAGCTTGACAATTATGGTAAGAATTGTTAGAACTTACTAATGATGGTATATGGTATGTTTTTTAATAAATTTTAATAAATCTTATATGGTCATCAATATCATAATATTTTTTTAAATTTTCTATAACATGCTTTTCAAAAATACTAACTTTTTGTTCATTTTGTTCATTTCAATTTTTTCCATACTAAATTCTCTAATAATATATTTAATATTTTCAAGATTTTTTTAGAAAAACTTTATATTTTTCTTCTTTCAAGGCGAGTGGTTTTTATCATTTATCATATATAATAATTAATAAACTTAATATCAAATACTTTATCAATACTTTGAAGATATACAAAGCAATTGAAAACAATTTATTATTTCACTATGGGCCTCTCAATAGTTATACTAGTGGTTTTATTTTTTATTTTAAAAGAACAAGATAAAAAGCCATACTCGTTAGAAATTGATGCTATTAAAGATAAAACCGATATTTCAGGTACTATGTACAGAGTCAAAGTAACCAATACAGGAACAAATCCTCTAACAGGACTAAAGGTGAACTTGGGAAAAGGGGATATTCAAAATATGGATTTACTGGAACCAGGACAATCATTTTTCTTTTATCCTAAACCAGACACTAATACGAGTATTGTAAAAGTTACAACTATTGAGGGAATAGAAAAAGAGAGTAATTACCGTTCTCCATTGAAAGGATTGGGATTACCAGGGAGCGGTAGATAATATAGAAAATTAATTTGGTAAATTAAATATTAACTTCAAGCTATATAACGAGAATTTTAAAAATATTTAAATATTAAATATTTATTACCATAAAATGGACTCTTATTTTA
>DASVFI010000049.1:0-5257 GCA_036380115.1 Nitrososphaeraceae archaeon
TTACCTGAAGAAATGGTAAAAGTTATAGAAAAAGAACGTAAAGGAGGATATCTTGAGACCATACCTGAAACTGTTAGAGTAATTTTAAGCGATTATTTGAGAAACAAAGTGAAGAAGAAATAATCTAAGAGAATGTTTCGATTAGATTACACACTCGGTTTGACTGGCTATTGATTCTGTCATGTTTGATGTTATTGTCAATGGTACATATAGATTTCATTATTAGAAACTTATTATAAAATATATAAAATAGTATAGCATGAATCTAAGGTTGACATTTCATATCGTAAATAAAAGAAAAAGAGGGGGTATTACTTCTTTAAGAATCTCTGACCAACAATTGTTCCTACCAAAGTAAAAGACCCAATGATTGCAGCAACAAATACAGTATCTGCTGTTGATGCTAAGGGCTCACCTACGACTCCCATAAATATTGAATATATAATTATTATAAATCCAATCAATGCGAATAGCCCTAAAACTATGGATTTAACCTCATCATTAGACTTGTCAGACATGTTTTCAGCCATTGCCAATACATCATAATTAATGATATAAAAATAATTTTAGAAAATTATTATAATCAATCTATAATTACAATCTACTTCTTCATCACTTTCTCCTTTTTCTACCCTATCTTTTTAAAAGATATAATATCTATAATTAATTGGTTATTGTCATCCTATTTACTAAAATTTTAAACAATCATATTTTCAATTAAACATTAAAAAAGAATATTGTGATACTAACCTCTATATCCAAAAGGCCAAAAGAGCATTTTTAAAAATAATCTACCAACAAAAATATCTACTAAGACCGATAGGAAATTCATTACTAGAGTTTAAGCTAAAAATTATATAAGCGTTTAACTTTTCTGTTCAATAAAGAATTTTTTGTTAATTCTCTAACTATACTAAAAAATCTCATTTACGCTGCTAAACATAATACACTAATACTCATTGATTTGTAATTCAAATTTGACATAAAAATTTAATTAAATATTACATTTTATAGATGCAGATTATAAATTTTGAATGCAATAATTAATAACTATTCCAAATATTGAAATTTAACATTGTCTTGATTATTTAAATGGTCATAGGGAGAAAATTATTTGAAGAAATTGATAAACCTATTGGATATAAAATAATAGATAAAAATTCTTTTGGGATAGAAAGTGAAGCAAGTTGGACCGGAATAATAAAAGGTTACAATGGATTTCCCGATGGAAAGAATACAGGTTCAGGTAATTCATTTCAAGGACCAAATGGAGTTATTATTTCAAATTGGGAAGGTGTATTTACTATAAATGATGATGATAATGATGGAGAACAAATAGCATTTAAAGGTCGTGACATGAATAAGAATGGGAAATTTGTAGTTATAAGAACATATTCTACTAATTCAAAAAAATTAGGATGGATTAATGGATTAGTATGCTTATTGGAAGGAACATTCAATAAAAATGATAATGAATTTAAAAGTATAGGTTATGAATGGATATACTCATAGATAAAAAATAGTAATGATTAATCGTACAGATTAATATATATTAATAAGAATATTTGTAGGCATTCAAACATCTGCAGTAATACCGATAGCGGTGCAAAAATAAGAGTCTAATGTATAAAAATACAGGTAAATATTAAAGATTTACTGTATATTGTAATAATTTGTAATAAAATAGAATTTTATTACTTTAACAGCTTTTTTACAGTATTTGTAAACTCCTTTTTATCAACAGGTTTTCTCATAATTTGTTCTTTGGATAAACCAGGAACTATAACTAATAATTCATCCAATATATCTAAAGCCGTTATAAAAAGAATCTTAATTGTAGGGTCTATAGCTTTTATTTGTTGGTGCAATTGAAATCCATTCAAATTTTTCATTCTTATGTCAAGTGTTATAAGTAAATTATCAAAATTTGAAAGGTTTTTGATATAATTCAGTGCATTAGAGGAATCTGTAAAAGTAATTATATCATACCCATTATCCTTTAAAAACAATTCATAAGTAAAAAGAATATCTTTCTCATCATCTACTAAAATTATTCTCCTTTTGTTATTGTTTTTTTTATAAAAAGGTGAATCTTTTTCACTTTTAGTTTCTATAAGGTTTTCAGTAGAGGAACCTAACAATTTCTTCCTTAGTGAATTCATAGTACTACTACTATAATCAATTGACAATTTGTTGTCTTTTTTTATGCTATATGTAGAATATCCAAAATTTTCATTTATCTTACATTCACCATTATTTATAAAATTATAATTGTTAGCAATATTAGAAAATGATTTTAAAATCCTGTAAAAATTATCTCCAATAATTATTTGATTAGCAATAGAAAGAGAAGAATTAATCTTTGAACAAAGATTTATAGTTGAACCAAATAAGTCAACTTGACTGTAATCACCAACTAGAGCTAAATTTAGTATACCAAAATCCATACTAATTCTATAGCTGAACGGTGGTAGATGGTGCTTAGACAATTCTTGATTAACAACAAAGCGAGCATCTATGATTTTCAAACCACATTCAATAGCCTCTCTAAAAGCCTCTTCGTTCTTATTATTCGATGTTTTTGGAAAATGTAATAATAAACAATCCCCAATATTCTTAATAACTTTTCCACCATGACTCTTAACTATTTTTGATATTGAATTTATAAATTTAGAATAATAGATTCTAATATGTTCTACATTGTCCATTGTAATAGTATTTTTAGTCGAATCTACCAAATCAATAAAACCCACACAACTCTTTATGGAGTCACCTGAAAATCGTATTCCATTAGAGGACAAGTTTTTCATGTAATATTACTTCCAAAAATATAGATTAAAAATGGAAATTTATTATTAGAAGAAGGTAAATTCAAATTTTTATCACGTAAGAATGTTGTTTTTGTTTTATAAAAGGTGATTGGTCAAAACAGTTTCTAAAAATGAGTATAAATATTAAAATTTAGAATAATTATTGCTTTAATTATATTATCAATATAAACAAATTAAGTGGACAACAGATAAAAATCATCTGTAAATATATAATATTGAAATTTTTAATAAATAAATTGGCTTTGCCTTTAATTTGATTCCTTATTTATATAATAACTCACTTTCTTCTGCAGCCATTCCTATTGCTTCTTGTGAATTTAAACTTTAACGTGCTGCTTTTGCATTTTGTATATGTTCTGATACAGTTGAGTAATACCGCCTATAGCAAATGTATTTTTAAGAAAATACAACTAGTATTGCTGCTGCTGATATTAAAGAAAATCCTAAGATGCTGAAAGCTATCATATTTTTTCTGATTCTTAGCATAAAAGAAATCGCATATTATTGCAGTATAACTTTTAATATTATGTTTTTTTGATATATTACTATACATTATTTGATAGATGAGATAAAATATATAGACTATTCTATCTGTTAGTTTTCAAGATAATAACCATGAATTCATAAATTATTTTTACGAATAGTTTTGTATAAAATTTCAAATTAAACATAGCAATAACAATTTAAATTAATAATTTAGTACTAAAAATATATTATTGAAAAAGATTGAATTTACTATATGCCGTTTCTTTTTATTCCATATTTGAAGTCATTATGGATAATTATTGCAATAACTATAGCTTTATTAATCATAATTTCTATTTCTACGTATCAATTTTTTATAGATAACTCAAAGAAAATAGACAGTATTGCCTTACAAAACATAATAGACAATTCAGAGCTTCAAGTTGAAGAACTTGCAATTTCATTATCAAATAAAATAGCAACCGTTACATCTAATTTGGAAATTATAAGCGATTCTCCATCAATAAATATGCATTTACCAAATGCAAAATCTCTTCTCTATAGCGGACAGAAAACAACAAATAATTTAACAGAATTTTATGCTTGGCTAGATAAAGAAGGTAAAATTGTTTGGGTTACACTATTTGACAATAAAACTATTTATGAAAAAAATGTAGATTTTAATTCCTCAAATAGAGAACATTTTAATGTAGTAAAATTTACTCTACAACCGCACATTACACCTGTTATAAAGTCAATTACAGGCTCTAATACAATATTTATCTCATATCCTATTTTAGCAAATCAAACTAACAATAATACTAGCGATATCATACAAAATTATGACAATAATAATACTAATAATATTAATAATATTCCAATTCTAACACAACAAGAAAAGATTCAACAACAACAACAACAACAACAATATATAGAAACAAAAAAAAATTCTGATAAAGTATTTGATGGAACAATTCTAACCGGAATAAATACAACATCCATGATTAAACTTTTAGAAAATCAAGTTTCACCAAAAAATAGGTCTGCTATCAATCTTATAGATAGAGAAGGTTTGATTGTGACTGCTTCAAATCCTGAATTCAATGGTCTTGTTATAAATTCAGAAAGTTATAAACAAACACTTGATAGATTTTACGATGAGCAAAATCAAGAGATTATATCTAAAGCTATTGATAATATACTACTGGGAAAAAGTGGAAGTGCAGGAATAATTAAAGATAGGTTTGGGAATTTATCAATCATATCATATACACCTGTAATGACAAATGGTCAAACTTTATTTTATGTATTTTTGACTAGTCCATATGAATTTGCCACTGAAGTAGATAATCTTATCTTACAACAGCAGAATTTTGCAATGGGTTCTATAATCATAATAGGTATTATTGCATTATTAGTTGCTGTTATTCTTGGAGTATTCAACAAAAATCTAAGAAAAGTAGTAGAAGAACGAACAACAAGTTTAAAAAATGCTATTATTTCCTTAGAAAAGTCAAATGAACAATTAAAAATACATGATAGACTGCAACAAGAGTTCCTAAATATAACCGCACATGAATTAAGAACACCAACACAGTCTATTATGGGATACGTTGAAATGATAAAGGCATTTCCTGAACGAACATCAACGTATCTGCAACCTATAGAAAGAAATACACAAAGACTTTATCGATTAATCCAAGATATTTTAGATATTACAAAAATTGAGAGTGGAAGACTGAAATTAGAAAGAACAACATTTGATATGAATGAAAAAATAAATAATGTAATAAGAGATTTAATTCCAAAGAAAAATCCAGATGATGATAATAGTACAAATCAAAATGTCATGTTTATTTTTCAACCAACAAAAGAACCAATAATGGTATTTGCTGATAAAGAAAGAATCTATCAAGTAATTAGTAATTTGGTAAAGAATGCATTGAAGTTTATTCCGTCTA
>DASVFI010000050.1:0-2433 GCA_036380115.1 Nitrososphaeraceae archaeon
ATTAATAATTAAATGAAGAAAAATGTACAAGTTGTCATTAAACAAAGATAATTCTTATAAATACGTTGGATTATCTTCAGAAATACCTATAGGTAAATCCAAATCTATTTCTATAAAGGATGCTAAAAGTAAAAAAAATATCAATATAGCTATATTTAATATATCTGGCAGATTTTATGCCATATCTGATTCTTGTGCACATAAAGGTGGACCTCTTAGTAAAGGATTTCTGAATAACGATATTGTAACATGTCCATGGCATGGATGGAAATATTCCGTGAAAGATGGCAAACCATCTCATGAAGGAGGAGATAGTGTAAATTCCTATAAAGTAAAGGTAGTTAAAGATAAGTTATATGTAAATCCTTTTCCATCTAATATAGGTAAAAGAATATACAAACCACATACAGCCTACTCAGAACTAGAAAATTCGGTAAATAATTATCTAATACAAAAATATACTGCTATCGCCACAACTTCATCTAATGAATTACTAAAGGAAAAGAACAATCCAAAAATAAGAATTTTAGGAATATCCACAACAAATTCAAATGACAAAGTTGCTCCACGAAAAAGTACTTCAGAAACTACTTTGGAGTTTGCTTTAGACTATTCTAAAAAAGAACTTAATGCAGAAACTATTATGATAAAACTTAGAGAATTAGAATTTAAAGATTGTGAAGGCTATTATTCAAAGAATGCCAAAGCATGCATATTTCCATGTTCGATATCCGAAATGGATAAAGAAGATCAGATGATACAAATATATGAAAAAATAATCTTATGGGCAGATGTAGTATTAATTGCAACTCCTATAAGATGGGGAAACAGCAGCTCTTTGTATTATAAAATGGTTCAAAGAATGAATTGTGTTCAAAATCAGATTAATACAAATAATAAATTCCTTATAAGAGATAAAGTAGCTGCATTTATAATTACAGGAGGACAAGATAATATACAACATGTTGCTGGTGAGCTATTGACATTTTGGTCACAATTAGGTTTTGTTTTTGGAAAATTTCCATTTGTAGGATGGACAAGAGGATGGTATAGTGAAGATACCGAGAATAATTATGAAGAAATGACGGCCAGGACAAATATCAATGATAATCAAGATTCAACATGTAAAACAAAGGAATCTGCTTCAAATATTTTTTATCAAGATATCATGAAAACAATGGTCAGTGCGGTAGAGATGTCACAACTAGTAAAAAGACATAGTTATGATGAAAATGTTATAAATACATTTAATCAAATTGTAAATTCAAATCGGTATGATGATAAATAAAAAATAATTTAAACTGAAGTTCATTATCAAAAGATAAAGAATCCATTACATTGACCAAGGATTTGAAAACAGAAAAAGGTGGATATTAACTACAGAGCTCTTTATACTGATAAAATTTAAAGGAATAGGTGTCTAAAGTATTCAGCATTAATTTATTTTGAAAAGATAATAGATATAAATAAAGCTTATTATAATAATACAAATCAAAATCGATTAATAATATTTCTGTTTTCATAACAGAGATTTGTGAATTGTTATTGACACTTTATTGTTGGCCTATGATGATTTTCAAAATGTTTTATTCATAATAGTCGTCACATACATATCAGTTATTTTGTGATAAAAATTCATGCAATATTTCACATATCAAAGCAGGCTTCTCGGCAAATGGTGCATGTCCAGCATCGTCTATTTTCTCAACTTTACACTTCTCAAGAACTTGTTTGAATAGGTCACTATGTTCTATAGGTATTAAGTTATCATTTTTGCCCCAAATGATCAATGTAGGAATATCTTCAATAGATTTTAATCTTGTTAAGTCAATCTGTGTAGTAGTGCTATTTTTATAAGCTGATTCAAAAGCATATTTTGCTCCTGGTGAATTAATTCTCGTTATAAAAGTATTGATCACTGCAGGCAAGACTTTCCAGTGCTGAGAGACCAATTGCTCAAATACATTTCTTACATTGTCATATGATGTATATTTAGCAGCATAAAGATATTGCTCTAGTAAAGGAGTTGGTTCTTTCAGAAATCCTGAAGAATCTATTAACACAAGCTTTTCTATTAGTTCTCTATTTCTTGTAGCAAATTCAACAGCTATATACCCCCCTAGTGAATGCCCCACTAATGTAATTTTTCCATCATCACTATTTAGCTCTTTTTTGTTAATAAATTCTAGGATAAATTCTGCAAATTTTTCAATGGTATAATTAATGTCTGCGGGCTTGTCACTTCCTCCAAAGCCTATCAAATCAACAGCTATTGTATGATAATAGTTTGATAGTGCATCTGGAATATCTAACCATCTATCAGCCGATGAACCAAGGCCATGTATAAATAAAATGTGTCTATCAGAAATATTATATCCTTTTGACTCCAAGTATCTAATTTTAATATTATTATTTAGTACTATTGATTTATCT
>DASVFI010000051.1:0-17869 GCA_036380115.1 Nitrososphaeraceae archaeon
GATGCATATACCATAGTAAAATATGCCATCCAAAATTACAAGAAAAAATACTTGAAGAATTAAAAAATAAATCAACAATAGAGCAAAATGAAGTTCCCCCAATTTTAGAAAAAATAAATCCATTTAAGAAAGTAGATATAAAAGCATTTGATAAAATATTACACGATAAAGCAATTAGTTTGATACATTGGAATTAACTAATTTATTTTTATTTACTTATTATTAAGGTAACAAAATCTCAATATCCTTATGAAAAAGAATTAGGTAGGTTTTCTACATTATTCTTTGTCAATAAATTCATCAGGCCCTGGAGGCTCGGGATTAAGTCCTTTTCTTTTGCGAACGTCAGCAATTAGTGTTTTTATAACAGATTGAGGAACAGCCTGCCAACTTTTAAAATAGGTACTCCACATTGCTTTACCTGCCGTTCCACCCCGCATAGTCTCTGATAGATCAAAAGTTTCAGAAGCAGGAACTTCACCTTGCATAATAGCTATAACACCTTTTTGGTCAACGTTTAATAATTTACCTCGTTTTCCAGAAAGAATTCCTGCCACTGTACCTATTTGTTCTTGTGGACATTTTACTTCTATTCCTAATATAGGTTCTAAAAGTACTGGATTTGCTATTAACATAGAACCTAACATTGCTCTTCTGGTTGCTGGCATCAATTGTGCTAATCCTCTGTGAGCCGGATCCTCATGAGGAACAAAATGATTAAGAACAAATTTAACTCCTCTTAAAGTCTCATGTGCTAATGCTCCCGAATGAATCACATCATCAAAGCCTGATTTTATAGAGTCCATTGATTCTTGAATAAATTGAACCCCTTTAGTCTCATCAATCAACATGTTACCTGATGGGTCAATGGCGCTAACATTCCTAGCTTCATCTGCATTCCAGCCTTTTTCTCTAAGTATTTTAGCTAATTCCTTTTTATCCATATCTTCCTTTATTTGTCCTACTTTAATCATGTTAATAATTTCTTCACTAAGTGGTTCAACTCTCATGAATATTTTGTTATGTCTATTTGGCGATTTACTCATTATAGGTCCTCCTTTAGAGCGGATTGTTTCTCTATAATTGATCAAAGGTTGAGAAGTAGTTATAGATAAACCTGCTTCTTGTAATAGAGATGTAGCTATTTCAAGATGTAATACACCCATTCCAGCCATTAATGTTTCTCCTGTTTCTTCATTTATTTTTACAATAAGATTTGGATCTTCTACTGTTATTTTACGAAGAGCTTCTACGAGTTTTGGAAGATCTTTTGGATGTTTTGTCTCTACAGCAATAGTTACTACAGGTTCGGAAACATATTTAATTGATTCAAAAGCAATATTATTTTTTATACTAGAAATTGTTTCACCAGCAACAGCATAATCTAAACCCAAAAGGGCAGGAATATTTCCAGCGGGTAAAACACTAACAACCTCTCTAGTATTTCCCATATAGATATTTACAGATTGAACTTTTCCTGGCCTTTTGGCATCAATTAAATAAATCTCATCCCCATCTTTAATAGTACCTGAAAATAATCGTCCTGTAGCTATTCTACCAGCCTGTGGATCCACATTGATTGTAGTTACCATCATTACGGCAGGTCCTTTTTCATCACAATTTACCAATGCTTTTCCTATATCAGAATTAAGGTCGCCTGGCCATATCTTGGGGATTCTATATTTTTGCGCAACATGAGGTGGAGGATGATGTTGAACAACCATACCTAGAACAGCTTCATGAAGAGGCGCTTTCTCAGAAAGAGATTTTATCTTAGATGGATCATCAGAAGTATATGCCTCATATACATCTTTGAAACTAAATCCTTTTTTCTGAGCTACTTTATAATTAAATCCCCATCTATCTTTAGCAGATCCAAAGGCTACATTATTAGCTTGTATACTTACTTTCCATTTTTCTTTTAATTCTGGTTCAGCATAAATATCTACTAATTTATTGAATTCTGCTATAATATTGGATAACCATTTTTGCATTGCAGGAGGATCTAGACGTAATTCTTTTACCAAGCGATCTATTTTATTTATATACAGAACTGGTCTAACTCTTTCTTCTAGGGCTTGTCTTGTTACAGTTTCAGTCTGAGTCATAATACCTTCAACTGAATCAGAAACAACTACAACTCCATCAATAGCACGTAATGCTCTTGTAACTCTACCAGTAAAATCAATGTGTCCGGGTGTATCAATCATATTTATAACATATTCTTTACCTTCATGTTCATAAAATAGTGTTACATTAGCTCCTCTAATAGTCATCTGTCTATTTTGTTCAAGTTTCATTGAATCTAGAGCTAATGCTTGACCTGCTACAGAAGGAGAAATGATCCCTGACGCTGCTAAAAGACTATCACTCATGGTAGTTTTACCGTGATCTACATGAGCAATAACACCAAAATTACGAATTTGGTCTTTAGTATCAATAATTCTAATTATATCTTGGGTTGATTTGAATTTAGGCATATAGACAAATCAAAAAAAATTAAGAGGGTTATTAAACTTTCCTTGACATAAAAAAGTTAATTTATTAGATTTAGTTATTAGTAATATATTAAATAAATTTTCTCTAGTCTTTTTGATTAGAACTGAATTCTTAATGATAAAAGATATTAAAAGAGTAGATATTATAGAATTTCTTGCACGACTGCATTTTTTAATATTTAAAAAATAATCCTTTTATGACAAAGAGGATAATATATTTCATAAAGTTGATTATAGATTAATGGATGAATATCAATAAGTATATTTTACAAAAATTTTATTCTGAATATCATAACATTTTCCCACAGCATATATCTAAAGAGTTTTGGCATATTTGTAATACAATAACACAAATAATCCTATTTACATATTTGCACAAATGAATACAGATTTATCTATAGACAATTACAAAATAAAAAAATGTAATTGTCTGGAAATATGAAGATATTAATGAAAAAGATGGCTTTCCTCTCTTTGGTTGGAAAGAATGTAGATGACCAATATTAAAAGTAAAAATTTCAAATTTACAAATAATGATTGAGCATGTATATCTCTAGTATCAATCCTCTATTTCATTATTTTCAGTTATTCTTTAAAAACACATTATAGGATAAAGATTAGATCAGTAGATCAATATACTTCCATTTATTTGGTTATTATTATTTAACATATTTCTATGACAATTATATAATAACAGAAATTTTGGCCATTATTTATTTTATTGAAATCTACAGAAATACCATTTTTGAGCACTATTTTTATGTTCATGAATGATTTAGATGCTATTAATGAAGTAATCAGCAAATCTACAAAAAATTAAACGATTTAAAAAATATTACTTTTAATAATTGAACATACTTATATTGCGTCATTTAATTAAAAATGGTTCAATGGATATTAGTGACAAGTCAAGAAAATCGATGGAAAGTCTTGGCTTGACAAGTTATGAAATAAAAGTATATTTATCATTATTAGAGCATGGGTCTATGACGGCATCAGATATAAGTAAAACTTCTGGTGTTCCCTACTCAAAAATTTATGAAGTATTGAATAGTTTGGAAAATAAAGTCTGGCTTGAGTCAGATAGTTCGAGACCACAAAAATTTTTTCCTAAGTCTCCTTCTACTGCATTAGAGGCAATTAGACATCAAAAAGAAAATGAGATTAAAAGTAACGAGGAAATCATTAAAAATGAATTAATGCCTATTTATGAAAAAAGTGGTATAAAAGAAAAGCCAGAAATATGGGTAGTAAGAGGGCTTTATAACATTGCAGGCAAAGTATATGAAATCATTCAGAATAGCCAACGAGAATTGTTAATAGCATTACCACAAATAGCACAAGAAATAGCTAAGACATTACAACCTATGCTACGCACCTTACATGATAAAGGTATAAGAATTGTAGTTCTTGTTTCTGAAGGGACAAGTACAGAAATTATAAAAGCTATTTCAAGAATTGCAGATGTAAGAATTAAAGATAATATGTTTGGTGGAGGAGTTATTGGTGATGGAATACAAGTTTTAATTTTATTAGGAGAAGAGGGAAATCGAAATGGTAGTTCTGAACCCATTGCAATTTGGGCTGAACATCCAGGATTAGCAGTATATGCAAAAGACTATTTTAACTACTTATGGAATGATGCAAGAAATAATTAGTGATATTAATAAAAAGAATTTTATTATTTCAAATTATTTCAAAGTACAATAAATCAGATAACTTTTTATTTTATACGATTCGTTGCATTGTGGCAAACGATGACGAAACTAGCCCTACTGAACCTAAATATGAAGAAGATCTTGAGTTTGGAGTTTGCCATTTAAATCTTATTTTATTTTGTTTATTTTTTACCATAAAATAAATGAATTATTTTTAGAATAACTATACTAATTACGTTTCCCATTAATAAATTGAAGAAATTTTTCTTTTGCTTGTGTATATGGCATTTGGATTGGAGGATGTTTAAAACAATATGCAGAAACACTTTCTAATACTCCAGATAATCCTCTATCTAATCCTATTTTTGTAGCTCGTATTGCATCAATCATAATTCCTCCACTATTATATGCATCAGCTACGCGAAGTTTCAAGTCCAATTCTATTGGAATATGTCCAAATTTCTTACCACGAATATTAATATAACACACTTTATCGTTATTTAAGGATTCTACGAAATCTGAAGGGCCTATCCTCATAGGAATAGCGTATGGAGACATAGCTTTAACTGCACTAGTTTTACTTATTCTTTTATCCTCTAATCGGTCAGCATCTAACATATTATAAAAGTCCATATCACCTCCTATATTCAATTGATACGTATCATCTACTTTAACACCTCTGTCAATAAATAATTTCACTAAAGTTTTATGTACAATTGTGGCTCCAACTTGGCTCATTATATCATCACCAGCACATAGAAGATTTTTCTCTTTAAACGACTGTTGCCATTTAGCCTCAGATGCAATAAAAACCGGAATTGCATTAATAAATGAAACTCCAGCTGCCAAACACTGTTCTGCATAGAATCGTGTTGCTGCTCTACTTCCGACAGGCAAATAATTTACAAGAACATCTGCTTGGGAATCTTCCAATATTTGAGATATATTGGAAGTCTCGTTATCGGATAAGGTAATTTTTTCTGCAAGGTGTTTGCCTACTCCATCCAAAACTTTTCCTTTATTTACTTTAACTCCTAAATTAGTAACATCACTAATTTTTATCGCGTTATTTGGCGGAGAAAAAACTGCTTCTGACAGATCAAGACCAACTTTTGAATTCGAAACATCAAAAGCTGCTACAAATTCAATATCATTTGGAGTATAACCAGCTAAATCATATGCAGTCAAACCTATAGAATTCTCTTCATTTACTGATTTATAATACTGTATTCCTTGAACTAGAGCTGAAGCACAATTACCTACTCCAGCAATTGCTACTCGGATTTTTTTTGCCATTCTTTCCATAAATTTACTTATTTATTAATTTATATATGTTTAAGATAAAAGTAAATTAATCTTATTCTGTAATAGAATTAAAATTAAATACTAAGACTGAAATGGGATCATTTTCAAAAAATTCTTTTGGAATATAAGATTGAGGGAAATAAATTTTATTTTCATTGTTATTTTTTGATAGTTGTAATCCAAAACTTGATGCAATGTTTATCAATTCTTTTTCTTTATTACTATTTTTAGGTATATTAGTAAGTATTTGAAAGGTAGCATTTGATTTAAGTACTATTGATGCTCCTTTAAATAATAAAGATAGTTCTTGATCTTGTCTATTATGATCTTCAAAATTATAAAAATTATGTAATATTAATAAAATATTATCAATAGACTTACTATGAAGATTAGGTAATAACTTTTTTGCATCTCCCCAAAAAGAAGATGCGTTTTGTTGATTTAGATTGGCTAATTTATCTTTAATATTCAATACAGCCTCTTCATCGGTACCTATACCTATAAAATACTCATCTGTATAATCTGTTGCAATATGATACAAAAGATTTCCTGTTTTTACACCAATGTGTAAATTAATTTTTGAGTATGATTTTTGAGCATTTTCTATTGTTCTATTTATTTGCGTTGATGGAATTCCTTCATGATAAAATTGATAAACTAAATTCCATCTTTGCTTAAAAACTTCAGGAAAATTACGATTATTCAACAATTCTTGAAATAACTCAATTTTCATAACTTCAGAAAAGAATTGATCAGTTCTAGAAATAGCCTCAAATCTTGGAAGCATTAATTCTTCATATAGGCTTATTACTCTATACCAAGCATTGATAGGATCAGAACTCATATATGTAACAGACTGATCGGCTAAAGTTAAAACCTCCGATAATAATATATATTTCTCAGATAATCCAGTTAAATTAAAAATTTTATCAATTAATTCCTGAAATTTTTTTTGAGATTTAGGTTTTTCTGTAAATGGATAATCAGTTCTACATATTAATGCTTCAACTATCAAACTTTGAAGTGGTTTACTTGATCTAATATACTCTGGATGGGTAGTAACATAATCTACAGGTGGTAATAAATGATATTGATACTGGCGAAAATAATTTTTGAATTCTATATCATTCATACTAAAATACGCATCAATTACTCTAATTTTCAAAAGTTCTCGAATCGTATTTTCGACTTTTGGTCCTTCAAAGCGATTTAACCCTATACTGGTTTTATAATTATATTGATAAGGATCGTAATCATGTAGTAAGCTTGCTACCAATAAATATTCATAGTCTTGCCTTGAAAAATCATATCCATGTAATTCTAGAGGTAACATCTGTAAGCTGACATATGCTACTTCCAGGCTATGATGAAAGTTATGGTATCTATGAGAACCATCACCTAACCCTAATTTTTCATATTCATTCGTAAGAAATTGCAAAAGAATATTAATTTTTTCTATACTTTTGGAGGGTATGTTCTTAATTCTTGCAAGAACTAACAAAGATTCAATTAACTCATAATTACTTAAATAAGCTAAATTTATATTAGTTTCTTCGATAATATGTTTTTTTTCTATAGGTACATATTTAATAGTTTTAGCAAAAATTTCTTTGTAAATAACTTGAATTGGTAGACTTTTGATTATATAAATTGGTAAGGATGTGAACTTCCAAGAGTACTTAATTCGTTGTTTTTCATGTTCTACAATATCATTGGAGGCAAGGACAAGCTGTTTATTAATAGCATTCATTAATAATCCAAAGTCAGAATCACTCATATTCAATTCACTTTTTGAAAAATTACTTGGTTCAGTATTCATTACTAACCATTGTGGAACACAAACAATATAGCGATATTTTGTTTTCAATTTATTATCAGTTTTCAACTTTTCTCGCGAAGTTGTTGCAACATTTCTTTTTCCATAAAAAAAAGGAAGATCACTATCTTTAACAACTTTAATAATTATTTCTTTATCTTTAATTTTTAATCTAAGTAAAATATGCCAATATTTTCCTTTATCTAGCCAATCAGGAGCTACAGTTTCTCTATCCCAAAAATCAGTGGGTCCTAATGGAATATAACCTTGTTCATATTTTTTCGTTTTATGGTTAAAAGTGGAATAGTTATGATCTCCAATATTTGGATCTATTTTTTTACAAAGATCTCTAGCTAACAAAACATTATCTCTGGTTCTTGTAAATTCTCTATATGCCATTACACCCCAAATACTCCCCAAAGCACTAAGAATTGTAAATATTATATCTAAATTATCTATTGGAGTATCAGTAAAATAACGTGGAGCTAAAGGAATTCCGAACCACCCTGTGGATAATATCCCCGTAAGAGCAAGTGTTACAAATAATGAACGAATAAGATCGTAATAATATAGGCTAAATGATTTTTTATAATTTCCTGAAGAATTATGAGTCAGAAAAAACGTGATAATCTTGAAGAGATAAAAGAATTTCATATTAATCTGTTTCCAATTGATAGATATTCTTTATTTGTACTGATATTATATATAGGATTTTGCCAAAAATATAAAATATAGATTATAAAATATAGATTATAGAATTAATTGATTTTAAGGATGTATAAATATGTATAAATATACATATATTTTATAACTAGAAGAATTTTTAAATGTAAAGATTTTCTTCTAGGTTATAAAAAGATTTACATCTTTTTCATTCAAATTAAAAGTTAAATTTTTTATTTTACTTTTATAAAAAATTAATTTACGTCCTTTAGCATTAATAGTAATTTTATCTATTGATATTACACCTAGATCTTCTAATTTCTTTATTCTTTTATATATTGAGCTTAATGGGAGAGATATTTCTTCATGTATTTGATAAACTGTTTTAGAATGTTCTATAACCGATAATATAATTTTATATGTATCATTTTCAAGGATACTATTTAAAAATGAAATAGTATTACTTTTATCAATATTCCAACTATTCTTAATTTCAGTTAAGCTATACATATTAGGCTAACCTAATTAGGTTAGACTAACTTATAAATGTTAGGATATCCTAATAAATAAATATCATTTTTTAAATTCAGACATAGACTTTCGAGAAGATTCAATAAGTTTCTTTCTACGTGGCTGAATAATAAGAATATATGCAGAACCTACTAGATATACAGATAGCAGAACTATTTGAGCTATAACCGTTTCAAGTGTAGGATGAATACCAGTCATAGTTGCCAGGTTTACGTCTAACCGTGGAATTATTCCAAATAAATGAGTAGTTGGTATATAGCCAACTTCTTGGAACTCACGAATAGCATTTCCTAAGAAGGTTATTGACATATAAGCACCTATCCCCATGGTAAGTGCAAATAGAACTCTTAATGGTAATTTCTTTCCCAATTTTCGAACTAAAACTGCTACTCCTATTATTACTGCAAGACCCAGAACCATTCCAAGAACAACGAAAAGCTCCATATATTTAGCATAAGATAACATTGCCTGGTAAAACAAAACCGTTTCAAAGCCTTCTCTATAAACTGTAAAAAATGATAGCAAGACAAATACCATTACGCTACCAGTTGTAGTGGCTTTCCAAACCTTGGATTTAACAAATTCTATCCATTTCTTTGTCTCTATTCTATTAAGAACCCAAAAACTAACCCAGAATAATACAGCAACTGCAGCTATTCCAGCTATAGCTTCGATAAGTTCTCTGCTTGCACCAGAAATTTCTATGAAGAATTGTGCAATGAACCATGTAATAGCTGTTGCACCAGCAGCCAGAATTATACCATAATACACATGTTTTTTGAATCGCTCATTCCTTGAAGCTTCCAAATATGTAATTATTGCTCCTATGATTAATGCAGACTCTAATCCTTCTCTAAATATAATAGAAAAGGACGATGTAAAGGCAATACTTGGTGCTATTGAACCAATTCCTGAAACTAATCTTTCAGATTCATCCAGTCCATCTTGAAGTTCACCAATCTTTTTTACAATATTTTCATTGCCTGATTGTTGTTCTAACATATTTCGTAGTTCAGCAAATTTAATTTCCATATCTAATGTAAAATCTGGATCGATTGGTCTAAGGGGTAGTTCTATATTCTCATAACTATCAAGGTAAGCAGAGCGTGCTTCTACTAATGCTTCATCATTTTTATTTTCCTTGTATAAATCCAATACATTTTGAAGTTTTAATCTAATTTGATCTATATCATTTCTGACACCTTGTTTTTGAGGATCACTAGATTCACCCATCTCTTTAAGATCTCCTTGAAAAGATCCAAAACCTTTACTAAGTTCTTCAATATTAGCAAGGTTAGTTCTTCCTGGAGAAATTAATTCTGTTGAATTACTATTGTTATTATTACTATTTACTATTAGTGATTGATCATTTTCTAATATTAGTTTAGCATTATCTAATTTAGTTTTTATTTGAGTAACAAATGGTTCAATAACTTCTAAGTTTTCATTATTTTTAATAAGTTTTCGGAGCTCTTCTCTCATGTCAATTTCTATTTCAACCATAAGATTTGGATCATTTTTTTCAATAGGAGCTTCAAGATATTCATAATTATCCAAATACGCAGACATGGCATGCTTATCAGCTTGTCTGTAATCATTGTTTTCTCTTATCTCAACAACCACATTATTTAATAATGTATGAATAGTCGAAAAATAATTTTGGTATTCATCAGGAAGATTTGATGAATTATTAACATTTAATAATTCTGTCAAATAGCTTTGAAGTGAGGTAATAGATGAAGATAAATCATTAAAATTGTTTTGATTCCAATTTTGTTCTATGTTCGAATACATTGAAATTATTCGGTTCTTTTCGCTACCTTCAAATTCATTAGATGGAATTTGATTGATTTGATATTTTGATCTTTCTAATATTCCTTTTATATTATCATATTCGAGACTTTTTTGTTCTTTATTATCAGTTGAATTAGAAATACTTGTAACAAAATTAGAAGCATCTTGTAATAACTGGATTGAGCTTTGAATTAGAAAATTCTTGTCGTTGAGAGTATTATTTCCTACTATTTTACTATTTATTAAATAATTTGTGTTTCTTATTTCATCTATTGTTTGTTTAATTTCTTCTATAGGTTTAGTTTTAACATCCTTTAGAAAAATAGGCAAATCAGTTAAAAGTCTCTCTAATTTAGAAGATAATTGTGGAGCAACCGCTTGCAAATCAGGTTTTATATTAGGAAAAATATTTGTATGTGGAATATAAGCTTGAGAAAATGCTTTATCCAGATTGTTGGATTCCATATTTTTTTCACTAAGATCTAATTGAGAATTTATTCTTTCAAGATTAATATATATGATAAATTTTTTTTTGATATCTGTTTCAGAAACTAGATCCTCATTTACAGATTCGCTTTGTGAGTATCCATTATTCGATAATGTAATTGTAATTAAAAACAAAACTATGAAAGGAAATATATAATCTAATTTAATTTTATTTATTTTTTTTGCCATTTGAATTTTCCTCAGATAACGCAGTATGTATTAGGTTATCCTAACTATTTGGCTATATTTAAATATTACAATAATTTTAAGTAATAGAATTGTTTTTACAAAATAGATAACCAAAAACACTTAGGATAGAATAAAAAATGTAAATTTCATTCTAGTTTAAATATCAATTTTAATTAAACAGAAAAAAATTTGTTAATTCAATTAATATATATATATATATATATATATTGTAATACTGTTTAAATATTTATTCTGTCATCTCTAAATTAGATCTTATTATGTAATGTAGTAATTTCATCTAATGGTATTATCTTCAATAGCACTTCTCTTATCATTACTTCTGTTCTTCCATTAGATCTTTGTCATTCTTTTAGTGGATCTTCAATATACCCATAATTGGTGATATAGATATATCTACTGATTCAGATGCACCAATATAATTTCCTGTATTTAATTCAGTTATAGACCTATCTAGCAAAGTTAAAGGGTTGTTTTCTTCTTATTTTTCCTCAAGGGATCCTAATTGTATGAAGACAATAATAAAGATGCTATTAAAATCCTAAACTAACACTATAGAACATTTGTTTTGGATTTATCATTTACATATTTATTTGAAAATTAAATTTTTTATATCAATAAATATTTAATTTCTCATTTTTGAAAATAATATTTGTTGATCTAGTGTATTAATTATTTAAATTAATAAAAATTTTTTATTTTAAAAATTAGGTAGATTTGAATATGTTATTTATACAAGAATATAATTTAATTATTTTACTACAAAAATTAAGTTATTAATTGTTAAAGTCATAATAATATGTCATTCATTACCAATTATAAACAATAAGCATTAAAAGAAAAGTTGGAAATATGAATAACATTATGCAGAAACCAGTAAAGAGTTATGAAAATAGAATACCTGATTTAGAGGCCAAATCTAAATTATAATATCTGTTAAATAATGAGCTTTACATGATAATAAACAAAAGTAACATTCGAATTTTCGAAAAAAGTTATAAATATTAATTTCCATAAAAATTCTAATGGATGAAAATTATAAAATTCCTATATCAATTACAATAGACCCAAATGACGTTTACAATTTGCTGATAAGAATACCCAATGGAAAAGTAACAACTTATGGAGATATTGCAAAACATTTAGGAAATAAAAAACTTGCTAGATCTGTTGGTAAAATCTTACATAATAATCCTAATCCAATTATAGTTCCCTGCCATAAAGTAGTATCCTCAAATGGAAAAATAGGAGGATATGCATTTGGATTAAAAATGAAAAAGAATCTTTTAGAGAAAGAAGGAATTATCATTTTACAAGATGGCACAATTGAAAATTTTCGTAAGATTAGAATAGAATACTAAAATGTATGTGCATTAATAATAATAAATAACATATTTACAACTTTAATAGGTATTAATTTTAAAATTCATTATTAAATAACAGGAAAATATAATAATGTTTCTTAAGAAAGAACACATACATGAAAACTAAAAGATTTCGGGCTGCAATTGTTCAAATGAAATCTTCAACTAACAAACAAGATAATCTAATAATGTCAATAAAATATATCAAAGAAGCAGCTGATAGACAAGCAGATTATATTTTTTTTCCGGAATTTCAGATGGCATTTTCGTCCAATACTCAAACAACAGATGAACTTTATGCTATTGCAGAAACATTACCTAATAGTAAATTTATCAAGAGGTTATGTCAATATTCAAAGAAATACAATATAGGAATAGTTGGTACATTTTTTGAAAAAGATAATCAGAAAACAGATAAAAAAGTTTTTGATACAGCTTTTAGTATTGACAGAAATGGAAAAATTGTTTCAGTTTATAGAAAATTACACTTGTATGATGCCTTTGGTTTTAAAGAATCTTCTAAATTTAGCAGAGGAGATAAAATTCCAAACCCAATTGCAACTACAATAGGTAAAATAGGTTTAATGATTTGCTATGATATCAGATTTCCAGAATTATCTAGAATACTTACAGTCAATGGTTCAGATATAATAGTAATACCATCAGGATGGGTACATGGTATTATGAAGGAAGAACATTGGATTACGATGCTTAAAGCAAGAGCAATTGAAAATGGTGTTTATGTAATAGCACCAAATCAGGTTGGAAATATATTTTGTGGAAGAAGTATGATAATAGATCCCTTGGGATCTATTCTTACTGATTTAGGAGATAAAGTCGGAATTGAAATTGTAGATATCCAAAGAGAGAGGATAGATGAAGTTAGGAAGACATTACCTTTATTAAAAAATCGACGTAACGATATTTATGATCTTAGTATTGTAGAGTAATTTTTTGCTGGACAATTAATATTTATACAGAAATTTTTACCATATCTGTTAGTGGGAAAAAATACATTTATTATTGGCCAATTACATTCAGTGCAAGTTTTATTTGTATTTTTTATTAAACCTTGTTGTGGAATGGGAGCAGTAGCAGTACATCCACTAGAGAAATAATTAGAGCATGAAATAAATCTCTTTTTAGTTTTTTTAGATCTTATAATTTGAAGTTTCCCTTTTTTACAAACAGGACAGGAATCTATCAAAAAAAGATCCTTCTTTTTTACTGGTTGATGTTCAATATTTGTAATATGATCTAATTTTTGAATATTATACATAGATTCAATTAAATCACAAATTATATCATTTAAAATCCTAATCCTATCTGTAATTCCCTTTTCAATATCTGCTAAATATCGTTCTAGAGTTCTAGTTAATTCTGTAGAAATTATCTTTGGAAGATTTTTTTCCATAAAATCTATTAAGTAAATTCCTAGATCAGATGATCTCATAACATTATTGGTAGTGTTTATATCCACATAATTTCTTTTTATTAATATTTCTATAATATTACCCCTTGTAGATTTTGTACCTATTTCTTCTTGTTCCATTTTAGATAATAAAGATGAATAATTGAAATAATTAAGAGGTTCTGTAAATTTTGATTCCTGAATAATATCGATATTAATTAACCTATCTCCTACTTTAATATTTGAATAGTCAATAGTCTTTTTATTATAATAGTAAAATGGACTGTAAAATTTAACCCATCCCTTTGAAACTATGTTTTTTTCTTCTAGATAAAATGAAAAAGTATTATTAACTAAAATATTTATATTAATTTTATTAAAAACTGCAGGTTTACCGAATGTTGCAAAAAATCTTTTAACTATGAGATCATAGACTTTTGATTCTGCAGAGGTTAAATTCATAGGCTTTAATCCAGTTGGATAAATAGCTGGATGAGCAGGATCATTTTTAATACCATTATTTGGATAAAGACTATTTTGATTTAGTAAAAGATTCACACATCTCTTATATGATTCAGAAATTTTGCCCAAATCATTTAATATTTTTCTATAATTAATTGAAGAAGGAAGTATTTGACTATTAGTTCTGGGATAGGAAATTAAAGCTTTTAGATAAAGACTCTCAGCGATTGAAAGAGTATAGCTTGGAGAATATTTGAATAATCTAAACGATTCTTTTTGAAGATCTCCTATATTAAAAGGATGTAATGGTTTTAGATATTCGGTAAAGGTATTTATGCTATTTATAATGCCAATTTTACCACTGCATTCATTTGTAATATAATTTGCTTCTTTAATTGTGTCTATTCGTTTCTTTTCGTAGTAAAAAATTAAAACTTTATCATTTTTTTTAAAACTACCTTTTATGCTCCAAAAGGGAATGGGTATAAAGTAATTTATTTGCAGATCTCTATCTACTATAAATTTTAGAGTAGGAGTTTGTACTCTTCCAACAGTTAAATAAGAATACCTGTTTTTTATTTTTATAGCACTGGATATAGCCATAGAAAAATTTATTCCATAGATATAATCTAATAAATGCCTAAACATGCCAGCATAAGCCATATTTTTATTTGTTTTTTCTAATTGATTAAAAGATTTAGTTATATCATCCGAAGTCAAAGTAGATAGTTTTGCTCTTTGAGAATCACCATAAGCTTTCTTACATGTCAATTCTAAGATATTATATCCTATTAATTCGCCTTCTTGGTCATAATCACATGCATGAATATAATTATCGGCATTCTTAGCAAATTGACTTATTAAATCTATAAGGTTTTTTAAATTTTTACTGGATAGTGGGGATATCGGTGACCAATATAAATCAAATATAGGAAAAATCTTTCCTCGCTTATTAGTATCATTCAAACCATATAGATGCCCTTTAGAAGATAGAATTACATATCGTGAGTTATCTTTAGTCAATACATCAAAAACAACGTTATCATGAATTTTTGTTTTTTTAATCTGTTCTGTTCCTAAAGCAACAGCAATTCTATTAGCAACATTTGGTTTTTCACAAATTACAAGAGTATACTTTTTGTTTTTTGAATTTAAATTCAATTATAAATGATACATCTTCATCAATATTTCTATATTTAATTTTATAATCAAAATAGTGTTTTAAATGCAATTAAATAAAGGTATGTTTGATATGATTTAGTTTAATAGAATAACAGAAAAGATATAAACAATATTTAATTCAATCAGACTATGCGTATAACAGTTTCAGCAATAAAAGCAGATATTGGAGCAATTGGCGGACATACCAGACCTAGTGATGAACTACTTGATGTTGTTAAAAATTTTATTGAGAAAAAGGGTAAGGAAATCATCATAGACCATTATATTGGATATAGTGGGGACGATATTCACATTATCATGACTCATAAATTTGGGAAAGATAATGAAAAAATTCATAAACTAGCATGGGATGCCTTTAGTGAGGGAACAAAAACAGCTAAAAAACAAGGTTTGTATGGAGCTGGACAAGATTTGTTAAAAGATTCTTTTTCTGGAAATGTTAGAGGAATGGGTCCTGGTGTTGCAGAAATAGAAATGGAAGAAAGACCAAGTGAAGTATTTTGTATTTTTGTTGCTGATAAGACAGAGCCGGGAGCATTTAATTATCCGTTCTGGAGAATGTTTGTAGATGCCAGAAGTAGTACAGGCCTTTTAATAAATGAAAAATTAGCAGCTGGAGTAACTTTTAAGGTCATGGATGTCATGAGTGGTAATATTGCGGATTTAAAAATGTGGGAAGATAAACCAGAGTTAGAAGCTGCTTTAATGTATCCAGGAAGATATGTTGTACATTCAGTTTATTCATCAGAAGGAGATCATATTCTTTCAGCATCTACTGACAGGTTACATAACATTGCTGGAACATATGTTGGCAAGGATGATCCAATCGCAATAGTTAGAACACAAAAGGACTTTCCAGCAACTGAAGAAGTTGGTAGTGCTTTTAATAATCCACATTATGTAGCAGGCAATACAAGAGGAAGTCACCATATGCCATTGATGCCAGTAAAGCTAAATTCACCTGCTAGCATAAATTATTCAATACCTATTATAGCATGCTTAGTATTTAGTATGCATGATGGAAAGTTAACTGGTCCTCTGGATGGATTTGAATCAGTCGATTGGGACTTACAGAGGATGTGGGCATCAGAAAGAGCAATGATCATGAGAAATCAAGGATTCGTTCATCCAGCAACTTTAGTACCTGATGAACTAGAATATAACAAAGGATATGAAGCAAGAATGAAGAAGTTGAATGAAAAATTTACCTCAAATATTAGCAATGACGAAACAGAAAAACCTTTAAAAGAAAACAAGAAAAAATAAATCATTTCAGTCGCCAACAGGAATAATAATTTGAAAGGTCTCATTATAATTAACTGTAAGAATTACCAAGAGATTGCTGGAGAAAGAATCTTCCACCTAGCAGAAATTGCACAAGATGTCTCAGAGAAATACAAAATAGACATAATGATAGCACCCCCCCAAAATTCTTTATTTTATTTATCACACTTTATTAAACTTCCTCTCATTTGCCAACATATAGATAACGAAAAAATAGGAGCCACTACAGGTTTCACTATTCCTGAATTAGCAAAATCTTATGGAGCTTCTGGTTCTTTAATAAACCATAGCGAACATAGAATTGAACATGCGAGTATCCAAAATACGATAGAACGCTTGAGACGATTAAATATGTTTTCAATAGTCTGTGCATCAACTTCGAGGGAAGTTGGTGAATTATCGAGATTTAATCCAGACATGATTGCTATTGAACCCCCTGAGCTAATAGGCTCTGGGAAAGCAGTTAGCAAAGTCAATCCATCAATAATTACTGAATCTGTTAAAGAAGCAAGAATATATTCTAAAAATGTAAAAGTAATTTGTGGAGCAGGAATAGCCGATAAGACTGATATTCAGAGTGCAATAAATTTGGGATCGGAAGGAATTCTTCTGGCAAGTGGATTGATAAAGTCAGAATCATGGAAGGAGAAACTGATAGAACTTTCTGAAGGTTTTGAATCCTAACAATAACAATACTTATATTTATTTTGTAGTTGACGGATAGAATAAAAAATTTAAGCACCTACTTTTTTCATTTTTGAGCCACAACGAGGACAGGAGACTTGGTTGTGTTTAGCTCCGCAATTCATACAGTAATAGTTTACAGAACTGTTCCCAAACATAGTGGCACTTGATAAACCTAATTTTTTAAACTGTCTCTGTCTTATATAAAAGCTTAGGAGAAGGAAAACTCCGATTATAATGGGTAATGAGTATGGGAATGGTACTATAAGGGAGATAGCAATACTAATAGCAAGAGATATTCCTAGCCATAGGGCTTGGTTTAGTATAAAGTTTTTATTGTTAAAATCACTCATATATCTATGTTATATCCTTTATGTTATTTATAAATTATTTAGATAATAGAATACAATTTTTAAGAGATTGTTATATCCATCAAATTTAAATATTCGCGATGTACATAAAATGTTACATCGACCAAACCGAAGGGGAACAATTTACCCATGACCTGGGATATTGAGCAGATA
>DASVFI010000052.1:0-3366 GCA_036380115.1 Nitrososphaeraceae archaeon
ATCCGACTCCTCTTACTACTAAATATTTTCTTGTAAAATTATAGAGATTAAATCAAGTTATGAAGAAATAAGAATATTATTGCTTGATAAAAAGAATCAAATTGACAGCATAATATTTCTTATCTGCCATGTTTTTACTTGATTAGTATAAATGTTACATAAATTATCTGTAGATGATTAAATTAGACCCATCCTTCTTTAGAAAGATGATATACTTTCCTTCTAATATCTTCAAGGTTACTTTTCTCATAGATTAGCCCTTGTTCTTTCAAATCCTCAAGTGATGCTTGAACAGTTCTTCTTGGCAAACCAGTTAGATGAATTAAATCGCTTTGTTCAAGGGGATTTTTATTTTGTAGGATAAAATAGACAAACTTGGTAGCAGGACCACCATTAGGATTCTTTTTAAGAGAAGATATACTAAAACTAGCTTTTGATAAAAATCCTCTTCTTTGTGATTCAATAGATGCAACATTTTCTAACTTTATCTCACCCAGATTGACCCTTTGACCAAATTCTGCAATCAATGCTGCTTGTTGAACTTCTAAAGGGGCTTCAAATATGATTTTATCAGGAGATACATTTGACGTTATAGCACTCAGAGTACTCCATCTAATATTCCCTTTTTCATCATATATACCAACACTGTAGCCTAGATTTGCTTCTAAAATAATCTTATCTTGATGTACACTCAAAGCTTCATTTATCTTATCAATTATTTTTTCTGTACTCAATTGTCTACTCGGGTCTTTTTACCTATCTTCCAATGATGTTTTAACCCATGAGATTCAAGTATATTAGAAGCTTTTTTCTTTTGATCCGGACTTAATTGGATATTATTCTCTCCGATTTCTATTATGTCAAATCCTAGAGTAGATGCTTCTTTCACAAATTGTTCAAAAACATTTTCTCTAATTGCATATTCTGTAATTGTACTACCTGCAGATACTAAAACATTATTTTTATGATAGAATTCTATCTTGTCAAGTAATTCCTCATCTGATATAAGCATAGGATAAGCTCCATATATCTTGACTATGTCTATCATTGGAGAAATAATAGTAAAGTTTTCCTTATCGAATCCTTGTAATTTATCTATTATATATGTAATTCCTTGCTCTCGAGGTTTTTTATCGTCTATCCTTTTGTCAGATAATTGATTGAGCACAATACATTTGATTAATGTTTTACCCTATATTGATATTTTGGTAATATTCATTTTTCGCTAAAACAAATGGCAGTTATGGATAAAATTTTCATCTATCTTATAAATTAAGTATATAATTACTATTATTATTTTATCTCATGTATTACATTAAACTTATTAGTATAGCAGATTGTGATTTCTCTTAGGAGATAAATAGTGGAACAAAAATAATTTTCATATGTTTTATCTAAAATAGATTTAAAATTTTATCAATTTATGCTATAATTTCGAAGAATTTATTTTACTTATTCTCTCCCTTTTTCATTAGGCTTGGGAGATTTGAAAATACTATTGTTCATTCTGCTGATTCAGCCCCCACTTATCTCTAACTTTTTCTTCAATTTTTATAAAAACCACTCTATCAAATATTAAACCTATTGTAAAAATTACTATCATTGTTGCTATGATCTGACTCATATTTGAGAATTCTCTACCTATTGCTAATATATGGCCCAATCCTACAAGAGTTGTAATTAACATTTCAGCACCAATGAGAGCATGCCATGCAAATGACCATGCCTGCCTCATACCTCCGATTAAGGAAGGAGTAGCAGCAGGAATCATCACGTTTCGGAATAAGGGAAATCCTTTTGCACCCATATTTTTGGCAGCTCGTAAATATATAGGTGGAATGTTTCTAATTCCGCTATATGTGGAGAGCATAATCGAAAAAACAGAACTCATAACAACAACAAAAAGTATACCAAAATCATTGAAGCCTATTAATAATATAGCAAATGGAATCCATGCAATACTTGGAAAGGACATTAGACCTACAGCAAATGAACTCATAGTTTTTCCAAATTGCAGAAATTTTATCATTAGCAATCCTATACACAATCCAAGTGTAATAGATAGAATAAATCCTAGAAATAATCTCCATAATGTTACTGATATACTCTTCACTAATGTAAAATCTAATATTAATTCAAGAATTGTTTCTCCTACTGAAAGAGGTGAAGGTAGTGAAATTTTTGGGAAAATTTCCAAAAGGTAAATTAATTGCCATAACGCCAAGAATGCAACAGTAAAAATAACTAAACTTAATGTGTCTTTATTTATTATTCTTTTACTAAAATTTAGTTTTCTTTTACTATTTTTTATTTCTGTTTCCAAACTTTTCAAACCTTAACAATGAAATATTATGTATCATCACAAAGATCAGAAGTAATTCGGTTTATTATATTCTTTATAATAGAATTATCATTTCTTTGATCTTTCGAAATATCAATAACATATTCTTTCTTTATACCATATAATAGAGGAGACATTACAATAACTCTATCTCCTAATGAGACAGCCTCATTTATATTATGAGTAACAAACAATATTGTTTTTTTAGTTTTTTGATGTAGATTCAAAAGTTCATTATATAGAGATTTTTTTATTGAAATATCTAAAGCTGCAAATGGTTCATCCATAAGTAAAATTTTTGGATTTAATGATAATTCACGAGCGAGTGCTACTCTTTGTTTTATACCACCAGAAAGTTGATGAATGTCGAAGTTAGAATAATTAGACAACCCCACAACCTCAAGATAATGCATTACTATTGTTCTCTTTGAACTTTTGGAATTTTAACCAATTTTAATGCAATTTCAATGTTTTGAAAATTGTAAGCCATGGAAAAAGCGCAGGTTCTTGAAAGATCATCATTCTCTCGGGGTAGTATCTTTTATTAGGTTCCCATTAAGTAAAATTTCTCCATCGAAGGAATTTTCGAATCCTGCAATTAAATTAAGAAGCGTCGACTTTCCACAACCCGATTCTCCAAATATGGCAAGAAACTCACCTTCAAAAATTTGAATATTAATATTTTTAAGCACAGTTTGTAGCTTATTTGAATGAGATTGTAAACGTTTTTTAGAGACATTCTTTAGTTTTAATAATACTTTTGAATTTCCATGTTGATTTTGAATATACAATATGTTATTTTCTAATAATATATATTTTTAATTGATTTTTAATATACTTAATTGTTTCATTATAGGCAAAACTTGCGTATAAGTGATAAATACAATAAATATCTTTTTTTAAGATTATATTATAAAATAACAATAAATAACTACTCCCAATATGATGGTTCATATTAAAAGTTCCATGAATATAAGTAGTTGCATATATAATCTTTTTTCATAAAAATAAAATTCTATAATTAG
>DASVFI010000053.1:0-3761 GCA_036380115.1 Nitrososphaeraceae archaeon
TATATATATCAAATTTATAGAAAAGTGACAGAGACAAAGAGAGAGAGGGGGGGGAGGGAGAGAGAGAGAGGAAGTGGGAGAGATAGAAAGAGAGAGAGAGAGAAGAAAAAAAAAAGAATTACGAGAGAGAGAGAGAGAGAGAGAGAGAGAGAGAGAGAGAGAAAGAGAGAGGAAAGAAAGAGAGAGGAAAGAGACGAAAGGAGGAAAATAATATTAAGTAAGTATTGCTTTTAATAATTTTAACTAAATAAATAAATCCCAATAAATAATAATAAATCCCAGTAAACACAATGTAATATACGAGTTAATATTTGTATTTTCTTACTCAATAATGTAATTGATATGTAACATACGTGTTATATAATACTAACATTGTTAAATAGCAAATTACAACTAACATGTATGTTATATGTAACATTGTTTGCTGGGATTATATATTATAATTAATATTTATAAATGTTAACAAAAATATCTTCTTGAAGTATATATCTTTTGCAGAAACTTTAAAATTAACTAAAGAAAGAGAGAGAGAGAGAGAGAGAGAGAGAGAGGGAAAGAAAGAAGAAAGAAAGACAGAGAACAACATTTTTATTTAAAGTGTCTAAAATCGAAGAAAGTAAAGGCATAACAGAAAGAAAAAGCACAAAAGAAAAAGATAGAAAGAGGGAAGAAAAAGAAATATAATATTAGGTAATAATATGTTATGTTTAATATTATTAATTATATTTATATATAACGCTTTCGTTAAAAAAACTTTTAACTTTTAATATATTGACATAATTATATACAGTCATGGATAAAATTATTAGGCATCCTATTAAAATAAAATTTCAAAAATAATATTTCAATAATAATAACAGATGACATCATATATCATCAATCATTTTTTTTTCTTTAATTCTTGATAACTTGGAAATAAAGAAGTACAGAGAAATTTTATCAGAAAAAAGAATTGTAGATTAATTTCAATTTTTCACACGAAATAGTTGAAAAGTTTCTCAAAATGTTTCTTATGTTTGTGATACGCTTAAAAGTGATAAGAAAATTTTTCGGATTTTTAAAAATTTTTAAATTTTAAATATGATATTTATATTATATATAATATAATCATATAATTATTTTAATCTACAAATAAAATAGAGAATAACAATCTTTATAATTTGATTATAAATATTTGGTATTTGAAGCTTTTACTGTGTATATCTGAATTTCTTATTTGACTTATTTCAAATTGTCAACTACGTATAATTTATTTTTGATGTTTTGTGAACATTTCAGTTCACTTAATTAATAGGACAACATGATACAATATTAAATTGTTTTCCTTAGCAAGGTGAACTGAATTACTTACCCAGATAGAAAAGCATGTAGAAAAAGTTTAGATTTATTTTAATTTTAAAATATAATGTATAATATATTGCGTAATAATTCTATATTTAAATGTTAAAATCAATAATTTTAAATTAAATTATTGCAACATGTAGCAATCTTTAAAAAATTGATGTCTAAAATAAATTCCTATATTATTATATTAGTGAGAATCATCTTAACACAATTATTACTGAATACATTTCAGAAATTAAGTTTGTAAGATAAATAATAAATATTAATTATATATTTTGATTTTATTTTGGTATTCTTTAGATTCAACTTTCAAAAACATTCGAAATAGAAGACTGATAATTAAACAACAGCAGGAACAAAATCAAATACGATAAAATCCTTTGCCAAGCTCAATTTTATATATTGCATCAACTAATTTGGTATTTTCTCCAACACAAGGTACTTTCAGATAATTCATAATTCATATTTATTATTATTGTATATTTTTTGTGTATATAAATAATTAAGGTTAATTTTTTACATATAATATTTTATTATTTAAATATATTGATTATGATAACAATAATGATGATGATGATGATGATGATGATAACAATAATAATGATGATGATGATGATGATGATGATGATGATATGCGCGAATCAATAATCACAGATTGCAATATAACACTGTACAATGATGCCCAAAAGAAAGAGCTTTTCAAGCGTGTTTTACATATCTTTACGATATTTCTTGAACATTACATAAATTTACTTAATGGTAAAACATTAACATGGCAAAACGCGATAACAAAAGTAATGGTGATAATAATATTGATAGTACTCTTATATATGTATCATCAGCAGCACTGTATCCTAGTTTAAAGTTATTAAAAAGAAGATCGGTGATCGATTTGATTCCAGTAGCCTGCACCGACAATATGGACGTGATGAAGCCGGCATAAGCGTTATACATCACGAGGGAGAATATTAAACTGAATAATAACAGGGTCTTTCCAGATGGGCTTCGAGGCATCCAGGGTGATCCTAAAATAAAAGTTTCAATCGTTTTATGTTATAATCGTGATATCAAGTTATAATTGTTACATCAATTAGTGATAAATTTTATTTGTAAAACATAATTATGCATCATTACGTTATCGTGTTATCTAGGTGCTATAATAGCATAACTGTTCTATAACTGTTCTTACAAAAATTAATTTCTGAAATGTATTCAGTAATATGTGTGCTAAAGTGATTCTTACTAATATTACAAATATAGAAATTTATTTCAGGCATCAATTTTTTAAGGATTGCTACGTATTACTAACGCGAATAATTTTTTAATGATATTACAGAAGTGAAACGGCAGCTATAAATTTGCAGAGAAACTTTAAAAACAAAATAATTTATCTGCTTCCCAGTGAAAAATAATGATCGAAAAGACTAATGTCAACATTGAATTGCATCGAACCGGCGACGGGCAGACGGACGTTACTAAATCGGAGGTCACTGCCCATGACATAGCCCCGCTTTTAGATTTTGCTCGTCACCAATAGCGTAAACGCCAGGTCAAAGAGCATCCGGTTCTATTAAACGCGAATAATTTTTAATGATGTTCCAAAAATGAAGCATCATCTACAGGGTGTCACGTAAAGACCGTAACAAACTTTAAGGGTAAATTCATGAGGTCGTTTTAAGACAAAAATCTTAATACCAAAATACTCAGGCTATAATAATTTTTTAATTAGAAGCGTTTATAATTAGCGAATGAGGTAGCCTAAAGTTCGCGCGCTCAGGTGTGGTACAACGAGTGTTAAGATATGAAACTAGCAGCAGATTTCATGTTGCAAATGTAAGTTGTCAAATAACATTTTATAAAATGCTTACGTTTTATGTATTATGTTATGTTTTATAATATTTTATAATATTTTCAATAAAATTTTATCTGCAAGATAATGAATTTACAAACATTAGTAAAAGCAAACCAATTCTCATTGTATATGTAATCTCGACATCGATATTGACAAAAAGGGCGACTGTTAGTTTCGCCTTTAGCATTGTGCGTTGTAATACACCTGAGCGCGCGAACTTTAGGCTACCACATTCGCTAATTATAAACGCTTCTAATTCAAAAATTATTATAGCCTGAGTATTTTGGTATTAAGATTTTTGTCTTAAAATCATCTCATGAGTTTACTCTTAAAATTTGATACGGTCTTTACGGGACACCCTGTATACAGGGTGTCCGGTATGAAAGTTAACAGCCGGAAACTGGGGGTAGATTGGGTCAAACCGAGAAGAAAAGTTATGTACCATTTTATAAAATTCGCAATAGTTATTGAGTTATTAATGAATAAATATCGCCGTATTAGCCCAGCCTACCGCCAAATACAAGCGCGCGGAGAGATACGACCGCCCAGTGTCATTGTTCCCAAG
>DASVFI010000054.1:0-8472 GCA_036380115.1 Nitrososphaeraceae archaeon
GGAGAATTTGGGTTCTTTTTCAGAATTATAATAAGCTAATGTATGGTTTAAAAAATTCACATCATCCCTCTTTGGATAATCTAGTCTAGCGTGTGCTCCTCTCGATTCTTTTCTATTTAGAGCGCCCATTAAGACTACTTCGGCTGTTCGCAACATAGCATCAATCTCCATTACATTAGTAAAATTAGTATTATATTCCTTTGATTGATCATCTACATGTTTCCATGTTGAATTTTTCAATTCTCTTATTCTTTTTAGTCCCGATATAAGACTCTCTTCTGTTCTAAAGACATATGCTTTATCGTCCATAGTATCTGTTAATTCTTTTCCAACTTCATAGGGATTGACTTCTCCTCTTCCTCTAAAAATCCCATCAAAGATTCTTTTTTCTTCCGAAAGAACTTGATCATTGGAGATATCTATTGAAGTTGCTTTTTTTTCTAGTGCAAATTGTGCTGCTTGTTCTCCAGTTATTTTCCCCCAAACGATACATTCAGATGTTGAATTTGCTCCTAATCTATTTGCACCATGCAAGCTATTACATGCAGCTTCACCTGCAGCCCACAAGCCTCCAAGCTCAGTTTTGCCATCAATATCAGTATGAATTCCCCCCATCATATAATGACATACTGGTCTAATTTCAATAGGCTCGCTAATTATATCTACTCCCGAGAATTTTATTCCAATTTCTCTAATTCCAGAAAGTCTTTCTTTAATCTGTTCATCACCTAGGTGTGTTAAATCTAATTTCAAACAGTCATATCCTGACTCATGTTTAAATCCTCTTCCTTCTTGTATTTCCCTTATCATTGATCTAGAGACGACATCTCTAGGAGCAAGCTCTAGTTTTTCGGGGGCATATTTTTTCATAAACCGTTCTTTCTCATTATTAATGAGATAACCTCCTTCTCCACGTGCCCCTTCAGTTATTAATATTCCGGATGGTAAGATACCTGTTGGATGAAATTGAACAAATTCCATGTCTTTCATTGCTAGGCCTGCTCGATAAGCCATATCAATACCATCTGGCGTAGATGAATAAGCATAAGTAGAGAAGCTATATATTCTACCAGCACCTCCGGTACATATAATCCCTGCCGGTGATTTTATTTTTATGAAATTACCGTTCTTCATTTCAATTGCTGTTACTCCTCTAAAGAGATTGTCTTCTTTAAGAATACTCGTGCAAAACCATTCATTGTAAAAATTGATATTATCATATTTTTGGCAAGTATCGTATAGAGTTTGCATTTCGTAAAAACCAACTTTATCTTGGGCAAAGGTAGCACGAGGAAAGGAATATCCACCAAATTTTCTTTGTCCAATACGGCCATCTTCTCTTCTAGACCAAGGCATTCCCCAATGATCTAGTTGATAAATTTCATGAGGAATGCTCCGTACTAGCTTTTCCGCTACATTTTGATCGGCCAAAAAATCGCTTCCTTTTATTGTGTCATATATATGAGATTCTTGGTTATCTCCTTCGTCTTCAAATAAAACTGCAGCAGTACCTCCTTCTGCAGATACAGAATGAGAACGCATTACTTGGACTTTGGAAAATACACCAATGCTGATATTATTTTTTCCATATGCGGCTGCAGCAATTGCAGCTCTCAAGCCTGCTAGGCCTGATCCAATAATAACAACATCATGTTGAATTGATTCTGTCACTAATTGTATCCCAAAAACGAGTATTCAGATAATACAGATATACTTTATGATTAATTGATGATAATATCTCAATACCATGTTTTATAATTTGAATTTTATTAATTAAATCTCCCTTTAAAAAATGATGAAAGACTAGAGCTATATCATATAACTAAAGCAATGTATACTAAAAAATAATATGGTGATCCTTTAGCAAGATTTACATTTATTAAAGTAACTAAAGTGATTTATTTTATCATGGCTATAGAGTATTCTAAAAGAGTATTTTTTGCTCCAAATACATCAGATCAAGAAATAATAGATAAAGCAAAACAAACTCTAAGCTACAATGGCATAAATGAAAAAGATATTCAGATCAATTATAATACAAATGATCTAGAAGAAGGAGATCTCTACATTAGTTATGATCCTCCAGACTTAATAATAAGAATTGTATATCAAAAGAAAAATAGTGGAATCATAAAGATGAAAAGTATTGCTATGATAAAACTATAGGAATTTGGAAATTTTTTTATCTAAATCTCTTATATTTTCAACCATTTCTTTTCCATCTTTCATGTTTCTAATGATTACTTTGTTCATTGAAATTTCTTCTGGAGCAACAATTATAGTCAAAGTTACCTCTTTGGATGAAGCATCATAGAGTTGTTTTTTAAGGGATCTGTTAGACATGTCATATTCTACAGTAAAACCCTTTTTTCTTAAATTGCTTAAAATTAAAATAGACTGATTTCTGACTGAATCACTGCTATTTGCAATGTAAATAATTTTTTTATTGTTTTGTGGTAGCTTATTGTGATATTGTAACGCCAGAATTATTCTTTCTACACCGCCTGCTGCACCTGCTGCTCCTAAATCAGGTCGACCAAATATTTTAGGTAGTTTATCATATCTCCCACCTCCCACTAAAGAACCAATGTTAGAAATCTGATCAAACACCTCAAATACAATTCCTGAATAATAATCTAAGCCTCGGACTATTCCAAGATTTACTCTTTTGTTACTTATGTTTCTCAATTCTAACGAGGTAAATAAATTTTGGAGGTATCTGATACTTTGTAGATTCTTTAATTTTTCATGAGAAACAAGATCTGATATAGTTCCCTTAAAAGAACAAATTTCTAAAAGATCTTCAAGCATCTTGCCATCAAGAATCTCCTTATATTCCATACAAACCTGTCTTATTCCTTTTTTTGAAACTTTATCAATCGCTCTAAATATATTGCCAATTGAATTTTCATCGTCAAGGTCATATTTTGTTTTAATATATTCTTCAATAATTCTCCTATCACTTATTTCAATAATAGTTTCAAGGCCTAGTTTATTGAAAAAATTTGAAACTAATTCAATTACCTCTGCTTCAGTTTCAGAGTTGAAATTATCATAAATTTCTATATCCCACTGATGAAAATATCGATATCTACCGGCTTGTGGTTCATCATATCTGAAGACACCACCAAAATTTGCTAATTTTATAGGTATACGTAAATCCCTCTTTGCTACAGCAAATCTAGTTATACCTATTGTAAGGTCATAACGTAAAGCAATATCGCGTCCACCTTTGTCTTGGAAATTATAAATCTCATTTATTATTGATTCACCACTTTTTGCTTCAAGTGTTGATAATAGTTCAATAGGAGATGGTTCAATAATTTTGAAATTAAAATAAGAAATAGTCTCATAAAATTTTGTTCTAAGATATTCTAAATATAGAGTATCTTCATAAGACAAATCTCGCATTCCTCTTGGTAATTCTAGCTTCACAATAAAAAATCAAAAATGTTGGAATTTAGATTTTCCGCTTTATTCAGTATTTTTATAATATAGTCTAAAGCATTTTAGTTAAAGATGAAAGAAGAAAGGGAAGGAAAGAAGAAGGAGAGATTCAGATATCTAGATCATATGACCGATCTTATAGTAGAAGCATATGGGAATACCTTAGAAGAAATATTTGAGAATTCTGCTATTGGATTAGTTAATGCTATGTTTGAGATATCCAAGGTAGATATAACTGACTCAATCAAAATCATTGCGGAAGGATATGATTTTAAAAGTTTACTTTATGACTGGATAGAGAAAATAATATTATCAATTTATATTGATAGAATGATAATTACAAAATTTGATTCTTTATTGTTTTCAAAAATATACGTAGCTACTACAAATAACAATAAAGAAACTGAAACAATAACTACAGAAGAAAAAGAACTAATAGCAAAGGATCTCTATTTCTCAGATAGTAAAGAGTATAGTTCAAAAGATAATGCAATTTATAAACTTGAAGGTATTGGTAAGGGAGAGATAATCAATTTAGAGAAACACGAATATAAAGTAGAGGTAAAATCCATAACATACCATGAAATGCAAATAAAAAGAAACCAAGATGGTTATTATACTACAACATTCTTAGTAGACCTATAATAATTAAATATAATTTTCCATCATCTTTTATATTTTTTTCTTTAATAATTTTTGATCAAAGATAAATAAAAATACTCATAGCAATAATAATAATACTAATAATTTGATAATTGAACTTTCAGAAGAAAATTTTGAAAAATCCATAAACGAAAATAAACCTATCCTTATTGACTTTTGGGCTACTTGGTGCGGGCCTTGTAAATTTATGTTACCCGTATTCGACAAACTAGCAAAAAAATATTCCGAGAAAATAAATTTTGGGAGGCTTAATGTAGATGACTATCAATCTATTGCAGTTAAATATGATGTTTATGCAATCCCTACTTTTATTATATTTTTTAAGGGGGAGACAGTAGAACGAGCTGTAGGAGCTGTCGGAGAAAAAGGATTAGAACATATCCTTGAAAAAATACATTAGAATTTATGGTATCAATATTCTAATACTTTAATCTATTTTATTGTCCTTTTTGTTCCTTTGTGCTGTCTTTTGATTATTGGAAAATATTATTCTATATGTGATTTTTATGTATTATCTAAATTAATGGTTTTGAACTTAAAATCTATTGGTATATATAATAATAACAATCTTCTTAATATTACAAAAAAAAATAACTTAATTCAATATTATATGATATTATATATATCCAAATGCTGCATCAGATTTTCTTTTTGATTCCAATATAAAGTCAAATATTTTTTTTTCTTCCTCATTTAGCCTATGTAGAAACCTTTCAATTAATAACTTTGCTTGTCTGCTATTTAAGTCCGTATAAAAGATATCTCCTTCATTAATTTGTCTTCCAATTGTAGGGCCTCTTATAGATAAAGCAACTTGCATGCCTTTTGTGGCTTCTTCAAGACTTTTTCCTTTATCTTGAATTTGATGAATGATGCCTACCTTCATGCCATTCTCATTTATGATATGAATTTTTTGTCTAAGCTTTCCTACAAGTATTTCAGCGCCAAAAACAGCAGGGTCATTTCTTCTAAATACAAATCCTTTTAAAAATTGTATTTTACATATCGGAGGAATTTCATTGAATATAATAGAATCAGCATGTTCCTTCTGATAGTGAACCCAATCAGTATAGTTTCTTACTAGGTTATAGATTACTTTTTCATTGAAAATTTGCACTTGTCTTTCTGCTGATTCTTTTTTCGCATCTTCCAAAACTTTAACATTGAAACCTAATATTGCTCCTAGGTATCTATCTTTGTCTTTAACAGCAGAAGAAGCCAAAACATCTCTTCTTGTTATATGGCCAATATCAGCAGTTTGTATAGGAATATTTTCTTTTTTTAACATATCAATTATTGCTTCGAGTGATCCTATGGCATCACACTTTAGAATCACACCTAAAGAATTAGTATTATTTATAAAGGTACCTTTGACCTCTGATTCAATAAGATGCTTGATTTTATTTTCTTCTTCTTTACTTTTTATAACATACAAAGGACTCCCGGCTAGTATACCTTCTAAATCAGGAGATACTATTCTTAGACCTGCTGCTGAGATTACTTCATTCACTGATCTGAATTTATCTCGAGGATCACGCATTTCATCCAAAGGTTTCGGAAGTAATAAAGCTTTAACTTTAGTTACTATTATTTCATCTCTTTTTGCAGCCATGATCGTATCTCCTTGTTTTATAGTACCATCTAATAGTATCATATTAGCCGAAGGACCGAGTCCTTGTTCTTCGTTAATTTCCAAGATAATCCCTCTTACGTAGTCCTCACGTCTTTCTAACCGTTTTTTCATATATTGTTGTGCTAATCCTACCAACACTGTCATTAATTCTGGTATTCCAACTCCAGAAACAGCACTAATTGGAACTATAGCTAATTCTTTATCAAATTCTTTAATCCGCCAAAATGCTTCTGAAGTAAAACCCATTCTTGATAATGACCCAACGACTGTGTAAATTTTTTCATCTAAAAGAGTAAGAATATGTGAATCCTGTTTTTTTATTTCTTCAGTTATAAAGGATAAATTTGCGGCTACTGCTTCTGCTGCTGTTGTTTTGCTTTGCTTTTGTTTACCAGTTTTTATATCGCCTTTCTTTTTTCCTTTCCATCCTGAAAGCATATCCACTTTATTTAATGCCACAACAAATGGAACTTTTCTTTTTTTTAGAATCTCTATGCTTTCTATTGTTTGGGGCTCAAAACCTTTGTTTACGTCTGCAACTACTATAGCTATGTCTGCTGCTGATCCTCCTCTGCTTCTTAAGTTGGCAAAAACTTCATGACCAGGAGTGTCAATAAATAATAATCCAGGAATTTGCTCATCTGTTTTAGTAAGACGCTCATATAAACGTCCTGTAATTGTTTTGATTGTCTCGATTGGAAAAAAGCTTGCTCCAATATGCTGAGTAATGCCTCCAGCCTCGCGAGCTTGTACTCCTGTCCCTCTAATCTTATCTAGTAAAGAAGTTTTTCCAGAGTCTACATGACCCAATACAACTACTACTGGCTGTCTTAATGTCACGTGGATACTACTTAAAAATGACTTTAGACTCTTTTATGAAGCTTTCATATGCATCAGAAGCATGTATAATATTATTTGTAATACCAAGACCATAATCACCTCTAATTGTACCTGGTTGAGCATCATAAGATCGAGTTGCACCAATCAATAGTCTTACAGTGTTAATTGCATTTTCTCCTTCCAAAATACAGGCAACAACTTTAGATGACGAAATAAAAGAAACAAGTTCATTAAAAAAAGGTTTATCTTTATGTGCAGAATAGAATTCTTCTGCCTTTTCTTTTGTAAAAATATATGATTTTAGTTCTTTAATTATAAAACCCTTGTTTTCGAATCGTGACAAAATTAAACCTGTCAATTTGCGTTCAAAAGCATCTGGTTTTATAACTATTAATGTTTGCTCACTCATCTCTCTCCATCATCAATTCCATTTTAGGATTTAGAGACCCTAATTCCACCTTTAACGTATTTGTTAGTCCATTTCATCTTTCTGGGGTCTCTTTTTAATTGTCTATGATTTTTTTTGCATTTGTTGGAACAAGTCCATTGAATAGCTCCATCATTCTTGACTAACATGATTCCGTGAGCAGAAGAGATACGTTGTCCACAAAAAATGCAATTACGTAAAGAAGTAGCTGTTTTACTCATTTTAAATTAAACCTACATTATTTTCTCTGTTTATATATATATTTTTGATTACTTTATTTTTCGTGCTTCTCTTTCTGTTTCACGAAGCATTAAGACATCATTCATTCTGACAGAGCCCTTTACATTTCTAGTTAGAATCCGTCCCTTATCCTTTCCTTCTAAAACTCTGACTCTGACTTGAATTACTTCTCCTGCAATACCAGTTCTACCTACGATCTGAATCACTTCAGCCGGTACTACTTTTTCTTCTATTGTTTTACTCATGAATTATAACACCTAACTATTATTATTGTTGTGATTTTGAATTTTTATTTTTTGTTGAATTTACTATTTCATCTAAGATATGCTGTGACTCTCCTGCATCAATAATAGTAGCAGCTGCAGAACCAACAGTTATTCCCATTGCTTCCCCTAATTGTTGTTTGCTGGGAACAAAGACATAGGCAGCATTTCTTTCTTCGCATATAATTGGAAGATGAGCAACTACTTCTGGAGGTTCTACATCTTCTGCAATAATCGCTAGTTTACTAACACCTCGTTCGACTGCTTTGGTTGTTTCATTAGTTCCTTTTTTTATTTTGCCACTATCTTTTGCTATTCTTACTGCTTCATAAATTGCACTTACCAAATCTTGTGGTACTTCAAATTTAACATAATATGGTTTACTCATTATTTAATATCACCCTGTGGGATCATCCATCTCTTTACAAAATAAGAGACTATTAAAATGTTACCTCCTGCGAGAATTATTATAATTTTAATGAAAATCAATAATAATAAAATTTAAGAATTGTGATATACTATTTTTTATATTTAATTAGAAATAATAGAGATATAAACTTGATATAAGAGACAAAAACTTGGAAATAATATTTCAACTTTTTAACTTTTCTTCCCCAAATAAACAATTCATCTTTTAAAACATTCAACTGAATTTAGATTCTGTAATTGAGTAATATGACTATCAAAACATAAAAATTATTGATTTGATTTATAATTTATTCATTTATTATTTGTATTTGAGGGTTAACCTTAAATAATTTATAAAATAATAATTACAGAGTTTGAAGAGGACAATCATAAATAGCATAAATAACAACAAAATGGTGTCAAAAATAGCATACATGTTTAATACGGAATGGTAAGAGAGCTTGACTGTGACTGAGGTTTTATTTTAATTAAGGTAGTAGAATATAATGAAAGCACAAATTAAACGCAATACGTCCAATAATTCTAAAGCA
>DASVFI010000055.1:0-4536 GCA_036380115.1 Nitrososphaeraceae archaeon
TCGAATAAGGGTCTACCTTGTTCAGCATTCTTCTCGTCTTCTTCTATGATCTTTTTAGCAAGTACCTTAAGTACTCCTACTTGATAAGCACCTAGTGCCCCACCACCTTGTAAAACTAATGCTCTTTGCTTGCTAGGAATCTCTTTTGCCATAAAATGTTATTATGATTTCTTCTATTATATTTTAAAGTCATCAGTTTCATTGGGAGGTCAAAGAATATAGAAGAATTGAATATTATCTATATTCTAAAAAACAAGATTACAGGCAAAAATGACCGTCAAACCTCTGCTATAAAAACAGAAATGCTACCAACCTATCAAGATTTGTATTTTACAATAACTATAGATATTAGAAAAATATTCTACACTAAGATCTTTTTATTTAATAAATTCTTAGATTTTTTTATTTGAATTAGAATGGAAAAATAGAAAGATTAGATGCCGTAACGAGTTCTTCTTAATTTACATACCTATTTATTTTATCATTTAAAATATCTAATATAGAACCCAATCCAGGATCTTCCCATAACCGCAAGCTTATTTTATAATTTTTCAAGATGCCTATTAGAAACTAAAATCTGTAAAACTAATGTAGACAATGATTAGATTTTTAGATTTATTTTAGCTTTATCAATGGTATTCATATTTATTATTATCTTTGGCTTATATTATAAACATGGAAATAACTAAAAAAAACATAAATGAATTTTATAATTTTGTTCAAGATGAAATTAGCAAAATAGCTACAAAAGAAGGATTAGCTATTAATAGTCTTTTACGGAATATAATGGTAAATTTCGACTCTCTTATCTCTTTAGAAACTTATGAATCACAAAAATGTCATATTCGTTATGGGAGAAATAATTTGGAGATAAGAATGTGGATTTTTAGTCTAATATGCATGTCTTGGACACTAATGAATATAACAAATAAAGTTAAAGACGGACATTGTAATAACATAGATCATGAACATGGAAATCAAAATCCACGTGAATGTTTCGATGGAAGAAAATTCCATTATTCCATTTACCAAAAATGCATTAAATCATTCTATGACAGTTTAGCAGTTATAGAAAAAGACTTAGACAAATATCGGTTCTAATAATAACCAAAGGTAAAGTAATAGTATAATCTATTTTGCTACTACGTTATATGTATCTCCTCTAAACTTTATATGAAAATAGTATTGAATAATTTTTATCATGGTAGCATATATCAATTAATACAAAACATGGGCCAAAATTATAGTATCAAAAACAATTCATAAACCTGAGCCCAATAATATGTGTTCATATAAAAGAAACAATAAAAATAATCAACAGAAGTAATACCTTGCATAAACTAAATTAACCTATTTTGTGAATGGAAGAGGAACAGTGAACTTAAGGTATTACGTAAACTAACTTATTTTAAATTTTAATATGATGCCATAATTTTAATTTCTTATTAAATTATAGTAAATATAATTTCCTCTATGATTATTATTATCTAAAAAATCATAAAAGTCTTTTACAAGTTTTAAATCATTTGTTATATATTGTTTATCAATGATTTGGACAATAATATCCGTAGTTATAGGAATAATAATTTTGGTTCTGTTATTGAGATTTTTATTTGGAATAATATAAAAAGAGGATGTAAGCAGGATGAATTTTACTTCAAAATTTATTGAGACTGCTCTTGCTATTTCCTTTTTCAAGGTAGAGGAAGTCAAAAATAACAGAATTAAAGAATTGCTTGAAATAAAGTTAAAGATTAAAGAGGGTCCTATCTTAGTCTAAAATTTGTTAAAGAAAGATATACTTTGAGTTTCAATTATATGGGTTTTAAGGACCGCCTCGACATCCATATTTAACACGATTCATCCGATAGGATTAATGATAAGTTTTTAAATTAAGTAGTAGTTATATTAATTGAATCCTATGACATTGCCTAAAGGATGGAAAAAGGAACAAACTACTACTACAACAACAAAAAAAGAAAATCTTACTGAACAGAAAGAACAAACTAGTTCAAAGAATGGCCAAACCAGTTTCACAATAATTGTTGCTGATAAAATAATTATTCAAGAATTAATTGCTAAATATAACATTGCTATAGATAATAAAAATATAGATGAGTGGACTAACACTTGGACAGACGATGGTGTATGGAGCACACCTTTTGGTGAAGCAAAAGGGAAAACAGAACTAAAAAATATGTTTAACCAAGTTACTAACGAATTTGCGAGTGGTAAAAGACATTTATCAACAAACATTATAATCGAAAATGCTCCAAATAATACTGCTAGCGCACAGTCGTATCTAATAGTTACAGAAGCAAAAAGAACTCCCGAAGTAGTGGCGTCTGGCACTTATATTGATGCATTAAAGAAGGATGCAGATGGTAAATGGAAATTTGTACACCGTAGATTAGAAATTGACCTCGTAACTGAATCAAATTAATATAAAGAGTCAATTTTTTCTTTTATCCTGAACTAGACACTAATATAACTATTGTAAAAGTTACAACTAATGAAGGAATAGAAAAAGAGAGCAACTACCATTCTCCACTTAACAAGATAAAAATTAGTCTATTAGTCTAAATAATTTCAAAATAAGTTTCTAATAATAAAAGCTAAAGTACAGTATAGTAGCAGAGAACATACAACATTAGGTAATAAATTGAATATTCCTATTTTTCAATTAAAGAAGATTGAATCAATGATGGTGTGTTGTTTAATCTATTGATGATTTCCTGAACTGTATTAAGTTATTTTGTTTGGTCAACAGTTGTATTGTTATACAAATTTATCTTAAATTATTCTTCATACAACAACATTACACCACTCTCATCCATAGCTATACTCTTAACTGATACCGAGTCATGCTCAGATAAAAACTCATTAATTATTTTCTCAACTCCTGTAGAATTGTCTTTTAAAAAATATATGACTTTAGGTTTTTTCGTAGGTTCCATAATATATAATGATTTTAAATTATAAATAAGTGAATACATCTCTTTTATCTTTTAGATATATTTTACTTCAACCTTTATAATTGATGAAAGCCAATAAAGACTACTATGTGTGAAGGTTATGAAATTCCTGAAAAGGAAGTAGTACCAAATAAAAAACTAGTAGAAAAAGGAAAACAATCTAATCAAGAAGAAAAGCCCTTAACGGTAACTGCTTAACAAGCACTCAATTAATCACTTTTATTTGTCTTGTCTTTTATCCTAGATAATATTCCAATATTTACTTGTAGCATAAGAAAGCAAAAACTATTTTTGAAAATTGTATTAGGATATTCTTCTTTTAGGTTTCAATAGCTTCAAATGGTATTTCCTCAAACTTTTGAATGATTATTATATAAAGTAACAATTTTCTAATATATTGTATAAAATAAATGACTATAATAATTAGCTTAATTCATCTTATCATATTTGAATTTAAAAGAAAAACTATTACAACATTATATTCAAGAAGTCTCTATTCATCATTCGGATTTCAGATATATTTCAATCTACAAGTTTAGATATTGAGTAAATTAACAGTAACAACAAAAGACAATATATTATCTTTAATTTTAGCCACTGTACTAGTAGCTGGAACAATTGCTTTATCATCTCTATCGTTTATGACAGCAGATGCCCAATCAGAATCATATTACGGAATGGACAAAGACAGAAAAGATGTTAATTCCAAATCTATTAAATGTAACAATGTTAATGTTAATATCAATGGATTAGAACTTAATGTATTGCCACCAACTCTTGCTAATGTATTGGCACAAGATGATGAAGGCGAAATAAGCGTAGGTTCTTATGGAAGCTATGGTGATGGGCAATCAAGCTATGATAACAAGAACAGCTTCAAGTTTGTATGTATAAACAACAACAACAATACAGTAGTTGTAGGAGAAGAACCACCAGTACCACCAGTTCCACCAGTAGTAAATGAATGTGCTGAAGATATTGAAGCTTGTTTTGAAGAATTCTTCTCTTCAGAACTATTTGAATTGCTAACAGAAGCATTAGAGTCATCAGCAGGATTAACTGTAGAAATAAATGGAGAAGAAGTAACACTTAGAAGTTTTGAAGATATATGTGATGCACTTGAAGGTTTAACATTTGAACAATTAGCAGACGCTGTATTTAATATTATAACTGAGGTGGCACCTCAACCAATTATTATAATTGGTTCGGAATTATTCAATTGTATAGCTGAAGCTCTCGATATACCTATACCGAGATAAGTTTAACAAATAAGGCGAAAAAACTCCAAACTATTATTTTTTTAAAACATTTTACTTTTACTAAGCTATGATTGCCAATTATACAAATGAAATCATTAGTTCTACTTGCTTGTTACATTTTAATCAATTTACATATAAGTTTCTAATAAGAAAATCTAAATACAAGGTAATAACATATCTCTATAATAGACTCCTAATTTAGCACCGCTATTTGCCATAATGTATAAAATAATACGAAGTACAATGGTTAATTATTACCATCCAGAAAAAAAGATTTACATCAAAAGGGATAGTAATTCTAA
>DASVFI010000056.1:0-4920 GCA_036380115.1 Nitrososphaeraceae archaeon
TATCCTATTGTAAATGAGACAGTTAAACAAATTTCTGCATGTGAAATAGATGCTGTAAAAGATGCAAATAAATGGAAATTTATCAATAATGAGAAAAAACCTAAAATAATCAAGCAAAATGCATATGTATGTTTAAATTGACTCATTGGCGATGGTTTTCGAATTATAAAATAAGATACAAATAATTTATTTTTTTTACCTAAATATTTTTATAATATACACATAATAAAAACATTCGATTATTCTTAATTTTATTAATGTCATTTGTTTGAATCAATCATTTTTAATTTTTTAAAATAACATAATCAAATTCTACTTTAGATATTGAACTATACTTTAAAGATATAGGTACTAGATTAAACAAGAAAGAATTATGTGAACAATTATGTGAACAATTAATATCATCAAGCAAGATTATAGAAAATCCTCTAGGGCTCCTAATTGCTTTTTTATCTGTCTTTGAATAATTTTGTAATAATCTTCAATAACCCTCAATATTGTGTATTAATAATTAATAAATTCAAGATTTTATCATTTGCTAAAATTCAGGTAAGGATTTTTAAAATATTTCATTTGATTCCAAAATTTGCAAGGAGGATTTTAACAAATTCATAAATCTTACTGTCACGTAAAATATTAAAAATGTCTATTCCTACTTTACATTAATTTTATTCTAAGTTGATGAAAAATATAATTCTACTTAAACAAATAAAAAAAGATTGTTTTATTCTTTTATAGATAGTTTTTCTATATTATCTTCGTCCTTCTCTTTCTGAAAATTCCTTTGAATACAATTCCATTTGTTGTAAAAATGACTTGAAGTAATTCATATTCGAGATTGTGAGATTGTTTAGTAGGCTTCCGTATCTTATCATAGAATTGGTAAAATTATTTATATTTTCTCCATAAATTTCTGCAAGTCTTTCAGGTGAATAATAATTATTCAGCCATGACATTTGTGGAATATTCCTTGATCTGTTATTGTTTCCTGTGAATGAATCTGAAAAATTATTTAATAGTTCTTTTTGCGAGGCGATAAAATTATTTGCTATCTTGCTTATAATATTAATAGAATCTTCTTGATATTCTCTCATTTGTTCTGTAGATTTTGACACTTCTCTTCTTGCTTCCTCTGTGACTCTGTTAATATTGTTGCGCGTATCTTCAAAGGTTCTCTCAACAGCTCGTCCTGTTTGCCTTATCTGTTCTTTTTGGAGATCGGAAGCCTGTTGATATTGTTGACTAGTTTCTGTTCCGCGTTTAGCTTCTGATAGCGTATGTTTTGTATTATCTTCAGTGTCCTTCATAAAAAATTATAGTACATTATTCTATATAAAAATTACAAATAAATTGTCATAATTATATTAATAAAACATTCTTTACCAAATATACTCAAGAAAGAACAATATTATGGGATTATTGTATAAATTTTTCTTATATATAAAGTAACTTATAATTATCTAATTGATAAGTTAGTTTGCAAATTTATTGAGTGTATTGAATTTTACAATAATCGGTAATAAAAAGAAATTATCTAAAGTAATGCAATTGATTTATTCACTAGTAAACAAAAAATGTTTAATATTGTGTATGTATGATGAAACATTAATTCTTTGGAAAATGGAAATACAATCAGGATACCAATATATAAAGGATCTAAAGAAAAAATAGAAGGAAATTTAAGTATTCCTGAATCTTCTAAAAGTCTAATAATTTTTGCACATGGGAGTGGTAGTAGCAGATATAGTAGAAGGAATCAATATGTATCTCAGGTTTTAAATAGTGATGGTGTTTCAACCCTATTAATAGACCTTTTAACTGAAAGAGAAGAAAAAAAAGATGATGTTACAAAAGAATATAGATTCGATATTCCACTTTTGGCTGACAGATTAATTTCTGTCACTGATTGGATATTAAACCAAGATAATAAATTGAATTCGGTTAATATGTTGTTGGGTTATTTTGGAGCTAGTACAGGTGCAGCAGCAGCTTTAATTGCCGCTGATAAAAGATCAGATAAGATAAGTGCTATTGTATCAAGAGGAGGTCGAGTAGACCTCGCTTCCAAATATACTTCTCTGAAAGAAATCAAATGTCCTACTTTGTTTTTAGTTGGAGAAAACGATTATCCTGTTATTGAATGGAATCAACAGGTGATAGAAAAACAATTAGTAAATGTAGAAAAGAAAAAAATGGTAATTATACCAGGAGCTAGTCATTTATTTGAAGAGCCAGGAAAGTTAGAAGAGGTAGCAAAATATGCTAGTGGATGGTTTAGATGCTATTTTCAAATAAAAGAAAAAAGTGGTAAATAATAAAGATTATTATACACTTTAAATTTTTTCAATATTTGTATTTCAATATAGAGGTCCAGTATAATAATAATCGAAAGTCATAAAAACAATTAAGTACTTAATTGTCTAATTAATTAAGTTATAGTTTCTTTGATTTTATAATAACATAATCAATTGTTTTATTTTTTGACAATTTGTCCATCTTTAATATTGATTTGTATAATATATATTCAAAAAACGAACCGTATTCAGAAGAAATTTTATTCTGTAATCGATTTCTATTTTCAATATAGTATTGTGATAGTGGATTATATACCAATGAACCAATATTATAAATTTCAATAATTTTGAATTTTTGGTTTTTTAAAATAGACAAGATATCATTAAGTAAATAATGTTCTGAAGCCCAAGTAAAAGATAAAAGACCAAGTTTTATAAGAGTTTTGATCGAACCAAATAAATTTGTAATAACTGGTAGTGCAATAACCAAAATTCCGTTAGATTTTAACATATATTTTACCTCTTTAATAAATTCAATTAATGGTCTAAAGTGTTGAGCAGATTCTAAAGCTACTATTCTATCTATTGATTCTTTCTTAAATGGTAACTTATTAGCTGTGCTATTAAATAAACAAATATCATTTTTTTCTTTTATGTTTTCTTGAGTGAAATAATTCTCTTTTAGTTTATTTGCAAAAGTTAGATGACCTCTATTAATATTAATACAATAAATGTTTAACAAAGGATACACTTTTTTCCAAAATATCGCTGGAGAAGATAAACCACTTCCAACATCTATTAAATTTTCAGCAGACTCAAGTTCTGCAATTTTTCCGGTTATTTTACACAGGTTCTTTTGTGCTTCAAAAGGATCTCTAATTCCATCTGACCAATATCCAAAATTAAGCATATAACTTCCAGTTGTAATATGCATTAATGGTGACAATGAATTATACAAATTAATTACATCCCGTTGATTTCGTCTAATGCCCCATAATAGAGCATTAATCGGATTGATTAATATCACAACTATACTACACTACACTCAAAAAATAAAACTAATATTTGTTTTTGTATTTGTTTATGGATATTAAGCTCTATATATGTAATATAACTAATAAATTTTATTATACTCGATAAATCGTAAACTTAATTGAATTTGTATATCTGTTAAAATTAAAAAAAATTGTATTTTATGTTTTTATTTGTTTATTTTACTATTTGTGAGACCTCTGTAGTGGTATTATTTATTGTAGCTAAACCCTTTTCTTTTAATACTTTATTAAGTATGTTTAAATCAAATATATTAGATAGATCTGGCTGTGATTTTCCAAGAAATCCTACATTAAAAGCATCATTAGCGGATTTATAAAGTGACTGTTGTATTGGGTCATAAGTAAATTCTAACCTTGTCAATGACTCTTTTAGTTGGTCTTCTGGTATTGTTTGTCCAGTTATCTTTTTTAGTTCTGTATTAAAATTCTTAATTGCTTCTTCTTTATTGTTATTTATCCGTTGTGTCTCTTCAATATGAGCTTTAAGTAATTTTTCAATTACGTCTGGATTATTTTGTAGATAGTCTGTTCTTACAACAATCAAACCGGTTACAAATTTTCCATCAGGCCATAAATCCCGTTCATCTAAGAATAGTTTGCCATTAGCTTCCTTGATCAGTCGTTCTCCCCATGGTTCAGGAACCCATGCACCATCGATGTCTTTTTTCAAAAATAATGTGAGTATATCCGCATTCTTTGCAGGTAGAATATGTACATTACCGTTATTTTCTACTGTTTTAAATCCATGCTCAAATAAGTAATTTCTTAATGCGACATCTTGAGTATTGCCTAATTGTGGTGATGCAAATTTTTTATTTGCAAAGTCTGCTGTCGAAGTTATACCTGTGTCTGCCCTTATTACGAATACAGCACCTCCGCTACTTGCACCTGCAATTGCTCTTACATCTTTACCTTCAGATATCGCATAACCATTAATAGCAGGGTTTGGTCCTACATAGGTAACATCAACTTGTTTTGCAAATAATGCTTCTATGGCTGAAGGACCAGCATTAAATACAAAAGGCTTAATTTCTACATTGTCACCTAAGGTTTTTTTAAAATCTCCATTTCCTATTCCTATAACTGCTTGAACGTGGTTTATGTTAGGAAAATATCCAATTTTTAGTTCTTTTTTTTCTTCTATCTGGGAAAATGGCTGTTGCTGTACTAGAGGAAAAATAAGTATTGCTCCCAAAATAATTAGTGATATTATTATTATACTTTTAGTAGATCTAAATTTTTTAGCCATATCATCAATATTTAAACTCGATATAAGAATGCTCTTAAATACGCTTAATTTACAATTTCTATGCATTTTTTTCCAATATTTGAGTTATTTATATTATTGATTCTAATTGTGAATATAATTATTATAAAGTAAACACATATTGAACTGAATGTTAGAAAATAGTCTCATTTGCTTAATATTGATAATTATTTAAGTTATGTAAAATAATACTACAAAATATTAGTCTATAATAACTAAATTTGATACTTATGCTATAATAGATATCGAGTCTATTCTAAATATTAAAACTAATTTTAGAATTTTACTTTGTATGAAAAAAGAT
>DASVFI010000057.1:0-3891 GCA_036380115.1 Nitrososphaeraceae archaeon
TTGAGAACATAATTCTCTTCTTCCTTTTCAGTTCTATTTTCTTCTAGACCGGAAACGGTAATGTACTCTTCTGTTGCTTTAACTTCTATCTTATCTTTTTGTATACCAGGTACCTCTAAAGAAATTATGTATCTATCTCCTTTATCTATAATGTCACATAATGGAATACGTATTTCAATTAAATCCATACTTCGTGGCATTCCAAATGATCTTATAGAATTCGTAAAGGGAGTAAAAAACTATCTACTATGTCTTGTCTAAAAATATCGAAGAGTTCATCAAAGGGTCGACGTACCATCATGTCTCTTCTTTCACCATCTTTATTTTCTCGAGATATTTGAGAAGATGGCATCCTTGATCAAAAGGCAATAATCTCCAAAGAGATACTTATTTCTTACTCACATAATGTGTTTATTAAGATAAAATAAAAAATAATAATTGATTATATATTATAACAATACAACCCCATACTAATCCTTCAAGGTTCGAGTCCCAATCCGAGAATGAGTCTATTTTATATTCCAACAATAAAAAATGATTCAAATAAATGAAATTTCATTTGCTCTTATTAATCAATTAACGAATAGAACAATAGTCTTTTTACATTATTTTAAATATATTTATTAACTTTTATGATAGAGAGGATTATCAGATGAAAATTCTGTATTCTATTTTATTAGTATTAGCGACAACAATGATAGTATCTTTATCGATGTTTTCTTCTTCCACAGATGATGAGTTAGTATATGCACAGCAAGAAGAAAATCAAACTGATTTTATTGACATACAAAAAAAAATGAATCTAACTTTGGATAAGCCCATTTATACAGAAATATTTACAGTGCCAAAATCCCAAGATGATAATTTAACTAATTCAGTATATTCATTTTCAGGTAACGGAACTCTAAATGGTACAAAAGTATCAGCTACTGGAAAAGGTCTGATGATTCCAAGAGAAGATGGTACTAGTTCCATTACTAACGGCAGAGCACTCTTTACTTCTGAAAATGGTAGGGCAAGTTATTCTTTTGGAGCAATAATAGACATTGAAAACAATGTAACAAGACATATAGGTACAGCATTCTTTGACGCAAATGCAACAGGAAGTCTGGAATTTCTAAAGAGTACTGTAGGTGTTTATAAAGCGCTAATAGGTGAAAAAGGAATATTTGCTATGTGGCAGCTAAAATAAAGTTCTTAACAACAGAAATAATCATTAGATATCAAAATTCATTTTCTTGAATTTTATAATCTTATAAACCTCGAACTACCGCTTCGAGGTTCGAGTCCCACTCCCGGCGCTTCGGATGTGGGTTCTACTACAAAAAGAAATAAGAATAAGCAGAGAGAATTTGTCTTTGAGACAAAAAGCAAAAGAGATATGGTCCTGCAAAAATCACAAATCAAAGAAAATAATAATAACAATATTTCTTCTAGTAACAGCAAAGAAGAATTAGAAATAAAAATAGATTCTATAACAATTGGACTATAAAGACCGTATTTCAATAATATATTAAAAAAATTAGTTAAAAATAATCTAGAAAATGCAACTATTATTTGTGATTATATTATTACAGAACAAATAGAAATAAAGATTCATAATTCAACTAAAGAAATTAAAATAAAAGTTCTAACAGGGTTATCCAATCATTTTCAAGATGAGAAATCGTTTAGGAACATGACAAAACATGACATTCTAGATTTTCTCAATAAACTTAGAAAACCATTAGTAGAAGACCCTGCAAAGTAAATGGAGTTTTGAGATCACTAATATTACAATAACTTTATTTATATATATTAATTCTTAAAAAAGAATGAAAAGAATGCTATACAATAATATGTTTGTCGTATTACCAGTAGCAACAACAACAACAACAACAACAATCGCACTATTTCTTATTTCGGCAATACTTTCAATGTCCACATTCACTAATGTATCCATATTTGCCCTTTCTGAAGGAATGAACCAAACAATACAGAATACGGGTCAATCAACAACCAATCAAACAGGTGAAACACCAAAAGAAAATGTTAGTGATATTGTATCAAACATTAGTAAAGAAGCAAAGGGCATAGGATCGAATATTACTACAGAGGTAGCAAAAGATGTTGCTGTAGATATTGGGAAAAAACTACAAGATTTAGCAAAGTAGTTCATTTTATATTTTTTAATGAAGATTCTTCTTATTATTGTATCTTTTAATAAAAATTTTGTATCATTTCACATTTTAAAAGTTATTTATAAATGATAATTCTGATTTTGGCATTCAAGAGTACTAGTAAACATAAATTAACATAAAAAAATTTTAAATCGAAATATTATAATTTATAGAATTATTTATTAGATTCGAAGACGTAGTAGTATTAATGGAGATTTCTAACAATAACAGTTGTTGATTATATCTTATTGGTAGATGATGAAAAAGATATTCTCGATTTATTTAGTGAATATTTATCATCCAATGGATATAATGTAATCTCTTTTAATAATCCTATTTACGCCTTAGAATACTTTAATCAAAATATAAGGAATTGTTCTTTAGTTATTACAGATTATAATATGCCTCAAATGTCTGGAATAGATTTTATAAAGAAGATAAGAGAGAAAAAAAATACTGATCGTAAAATAAAGACAATAATCATTAGTGCTTTTATAAAAGATAGTTTACCATATGATAAGTCATATGTTAGATTAGTTGATAGAATATTAGAAAAGCCTGTATATCTTGATAGATTGAAAAAAGAAGTTGAAGAGTTAACTTCTATTAACATCAATCAAAAACATTATCGTAATAAAAATTAAACGATATTGCTGATAATTAATTAATTGTTATTAAAAAATATTGAAATTTTTGATATTATTTCTCTAATAATTCTAAGATCTATTGAAATATCATAGTAAATTTCAGTATGTAAAAATTATATTGAAGATGTAAAGACATTAAATTATAAGAATAATACAAGTAGGAATATGGTTTGGTAAAAGGTTTTGGGAATTTAGACAATTTTATTTTGCTTATATTGCTCTTGTTATAGCAATATCTAATTGGATTACTGTACAATACAGTCTTATACTACAAAATATTCCAATTCTTGCTTCTGTATTTTCAGATCTAAGGATCTTTATAGTTGTTGCATTAATTTTGATTTCTATTATATGTGTGCTTGGAGGACATTATATTCATAGAAAAAGACAATTTAGAATAGAACAAGAATTAGCCACTGAAGAAAACCCATACCTTTATAGATCTCCTAAAGGAAAAGAAAGAGATTTGTATGTTCATATGAATATATTGGAGTTGGAAACTCTTGAAGATCTATTACGGCATAATAATGCATTAACAGATGAAAAAAAACGACAATTCGAAAGGTTCAAAGCCGATCTTGTCAAACTATCCCAGGGAAAACCCATTGGCAAGATATAAGAATATGACAATTAATTTGTATTCAAGTATTATTATTACTCTAGTGCATAAAAATAAATCAGAAATAATGAATCTTTAATAAATATATTGTAAAGTGAATAATAACCAGCATTATCACCATAGCCTGAACCATCAATATTTATCTCCTATATTGTGTCATCTCTATGCCATGATGGTTTAGGCTATGACTATTATAATAATAATAAATTTGTCTCCAATTTTTAAATAATATAATTTGCAATATTATGTATATAAATACAACAAGGATAAATCCTGAGCCATAACATATCACCATAGCCTTCTACAGTCATTTCTGCTTCTTCTTAAGAACCATCAACAAAAATTGTTTTAACTATCTTAATTAATTATAATATCTTCCAGTAAAGTCACGAATCACAAAAAGGACATAATCAAGGGTATCTTCTTCTAGTCTGTACTTCAACATTTCATCTTTTAGTTCAGCATT
>DASVFI010000058.1:0-2097 GCA_036380115.1 Nitrososphaeraceae archaeon
ATTTTATTGTTATATAAGGCTAATTAATCTATTACGCTAGTGATACTACTATTCAAAATTCAAAAAGAATAGTTTCAAAAGTGATAAATACTGAAACATTGTGGTAGTATCACCAAATATCTTAAAAGAAACTCTGGTTGCATACATGTCATAGCCCCCTCTATTGTTATGATATATAGTATCCTTAGAGGGGTATGGCTTTCTAATAAGATAAATAATTTATCTTCAATGAATAATAATATCAAGTTCATAACAATCTAATAAAGTGAAAAAATCTATTTGAAAGAATGTAGGAACGTATGAAAACAAATAAAAAATAAAGTGATCAATCCTAATGCCTAAATTCTTGAAATATGATACAATTACTCTTAGAAATACTTAATAAGTTAGACATCGTAGAATAAAAAAATGGAGTTTTTCCTCAATTATAACTAGTAATAATAAAGTTATATTATTAGTGGATGATGAGAAAGATATTCTCCATCTTTTTAACGAATATTTGCAGAATTGGGGCTATCAAACAATTTCTTTTGATAATCCTATTGACGCATTAGATTATCTTGATAATAATATTTCTAATTGCCCTTTAATTATTACTGATTACAAAATGCCACAAATGAATGGTATAGAATTTATAAAAAAAATAAGAGAAAAGTATTGCGATAGTAGTTGTAGTGATCTTCATTTAAAAATGATATTGATTAGTGCATTTATGAAAAATGATCTCCATTTCCAAGATATGGTAAACAATCTTAAAATTGATAAAATAATTGAAAAACCTATACGTTTAGAACTTTTTAAAGAAGAGGTAGAAAAATTAATGAAGCAGCAGTCATCACAAATCTCAATTTAAAAAAATATAGTAGAGAAGTAAGTAAACTCAAATTGTTATTATTACTAGACTATCTTCAACTCTAATATACTATAGTGATTACAATTCTTATTAGAGAATTGTTCTAGTGAATACTAAAAATAAAAAAAAGATAATGATAGTAGATGATGACCATGACATTGCTAATCTATTTAAAATATTTTTAGAAAATAATGGATATAGATTAGATGCATATACAAATCCTATAGAAGCATTAAACAACTTTAGAAAACAAAGACATGATTTGGTTATCCTTGATTTGAAAATGCCAAAGATGGATGGAATGACATTATATCAAAAGATAAAAGAGATTGATGAACAAGTAATTATATGTCTAACTACTGCAGATAAAAGTCTGATCCAGGATTTGAAAAAAGGTATTATGGATATTGAAAAAATAGTGATATACAAACCTATTTTATTGAAAGACTTGAAAAATAAAATTAATTCATTATTAGTTAATGATACATATCTTAAGCACTAGAATGAGAAATAACAATTAATCAATAAATTTAGTTTGCAAATGTATTACATTATACTTTCTTTAATAACAAATTCAAGATAAATTGACTAACTACAATTAAGGTTGTAAGAATGGAGAAGGATTTGAAGAAGAGTTAGTGACAGTCCAACCACTGACAAGGGGAACTGGAAATGATAATGAACCAACTGTATCATCTGGCAGAGGCTTTGGTGGTGGAGGTGGACAACCAATAAGTAATTGAAGTTCCTGTTATTATTGACAACAGGGGTATTTGGCAGGGCAGTTAAAAAGTGGCATTAGAAGATTTTGGATTGCAGGTATAACAATTTTTTATTGCAATATGCTTCTTACTTTGTTAATTAACAAGGTTAATCAAATATTAAATAAAATAATCTTCTAATACTATTACAAGCAAGCAATTCCAACGATACCTATGCCGTGAATTTCGCAAAATGAAGACAAAGGATATAGACATTGCCGTAGCCTTCCACATTTCTGCTTTATGATTGGATTATTATTTGGAGGGTTATGGCTTTATAATTAAGATATTTATCTATAATTGCTAAATAATCTGTTGATTATATATTTAATTACAAGAATAAGACAAAAACATAAGCAGAGTCATAACCTACTGCTACTATTTCTGTTCTGTTGCACTACTTCTATTATAGTAGCAGAGTTATGGCTTTTCTTTTATCTTTTACCAATAATTTGTCTCCAATTTTTAAATAATATATTTTCA
>DASVFI010000059.1:0-20206 GCA_036380115.1 Nitrososphaeraceae archaeon
TTTTTATTGATAATTTATTAAGAATAATTAAGGAACAAAATATTAAAGTCCTAATGCCTTCGTCTGGATTTGATATTTATAGCTATAGTGATCATTATAATTTAATAAGAGAATATGGAGCATTACCAATAGTTAGTAAAAGAAAGGTTTTGGAAATTTGTAGAGATAAATTATTATCATATAAGTTCCTATCAAAAAAATTTCCTTTTGCTTTTACCACTGAATATCCTGAAAAAATTGATACATTTCCTATAATTGCTAAACCACGTTTTGGTAAAGGAAGTAATAATATAATAATGATAGAAAACAGGTTAGACCTTGAATTCGTAATGAGAAAGTTTGAAAATATGATTTTCCAGGAATATCTTCCAGGAACAGAGTATACCGTTGATGTACTTTCTGATCTTTCTGAAAAGCCCATAATGGCAATTCCAAGAATCAGAATAGATACCAAAGCAGGAATATCAGTAAAAGGAAAAATAGTACGAAATTCTATGATAGAAAATCTTTGCAAAAATACTGCTGAGACGTTAGGGATTAGAGGACCATCATGTATTCAATTAAAAGAATCTAAAAATGGAGAACTAAAAATTATTGAAATTAATCCTAGATTTGGAGGAGGCACAATTTTTACTACACTTGCTGGTGCAAATTTTCCGGTCATGCTATTAGAATTAGTCAGTAATAATAATAATAATTTAATCATTCCACAAGTGTCTGAAATTACGGTTGTACGATATTTTGAAGAAATTGTACTCGCATAAGGTAATTATTTCTCATCTTAATTATGAAATGTTGTGGAATTCCTACAATTATCTAAACCTATAATTTATTAATAGATTCGTAGAGGTAATATTTATCTCCAGGTTTTATTTTTTATTGTTATAGCGGCATATATGATTAACCATGTAAAAATAAATGTTGATATAACATTCATTAATGGTCTATAAAACCATCTTGGATAGCCTGGGTTTCTTAGTCTTACATCAATTCCATACATCAAACCTGTAAACATTGCTCCTCCTAAATAAAAAGTGGCACTTAAGATATCTCCTGTTAAGGGTAATATGATGAGAGATTTTATGATAATGTATGGCCTAAATAATCTTAAAGCAATTGTTAAATAATAAATAATTGCAACAGTTAAAGGTCTTTGCCAATATATAGATCCTGTTGCAAAAATACTCCTTATGAAGCTTTTTCTCCATCGTATTTGTTGTTTAATTAAACTTCTTAATGTTCGTGGTACTCCTATTTCTACATTCACACTCGGGCTGTATTTTAACTTCCATTTATGAGATTTTACTTTTGTTTCATTGTTATACATCTCATTTTTATCGAATTTCTTGCTATTTTCTATTGTTTCTCCAAGGATAAATGCAGTTAACCTTCTATCTGTTGCAAATTTAAATTCCATACCTAGGAATTTATCATTTGCCCATTCATGTATATGACCTTGAATAGCCTCTCTTCTAAATGCCGATAAAGAACCTGAACAACAGGTTAAAGAGGAAAATGAACTTTCCATTCCTTTAATAATCCTATATTGTCCATCGAACCAGACGTCCTGAATTTTCTCTAACAGATTTCCATTATCTGCATTTCGTACTTTTCCATGTCCAGTTATGGCTCCAATTTCTTTATCAGAAAGAAATATCTTTGAAATATTTTCAACAGCATCATTAGCCATATTACAATCACTATCCATAAAAACATAAAATTCCCCATTGGCAATTTCGGTAGCTTTTTCAATAGCATGTTTCTTTCCTAGATTATTAGGAAGATGTAATACACTCAACAAATCTGGATATTCTTTTTTTAATTGTTCTAAAATATTAGGTGTTTTATCAGTACTGCCGTCATTAACAACAATTATCTCTTTATTTTTATAAGATGAATTTATAACAGATTGAACACAATTTTCAATATTCTCTTCTTCATTTTTAACTGGAATAATTATAGAAATTAATGGATCTCTATCAATAGATTTTTCTTTATGTTTCAATATAGGATCTTTAAATTTCAAATATGAGAATAGAAAAATATTAAAAAGAACTACAGTAGTTAGAAAGCTATAGAATCCTATTGTAAAGTCGATTATAAATAGCATAAAGTAAGTTTTTATGACTAATATTATACCTATTGTAAATAATATAAGATAGCGAACAAGCCATCTTTTTCTATTCATTTCATTAATTGAAGATGATTCCTTTTGTATGATCATAACTCTATCATTCTTTTGATTTATAAGGACATTATAGTCTGCTAAATACTGCCCTAAATTAATATTAAATAGTTAGTAGAATCTTTTTTATTATTTTATCAGAAAAAATTATATAAAAAATATTTTTTGAATCGTTATTGTAACTCTTTTAATGAAAACCTTTATGGCATTAAATGTTTTTAATAATAAAAACACATATAATTAATAATTCTTATTATATAATAAGAATTATTATTGGTAGCAATTCGTTATATAAAATGTAAATTTCATTTTACTAATAAAAACATCCTGTATTTGAAGGAGAACATAGAATGCCATTAGTTTCTGTTGAATCTATTTCATATAATTACAATTCAGAAGTTGTTTTAGAAAATGTCTCCTTTAATGTAGAAGAAGGCGACTTTCTCGGAATTATAGGACCTAATGGAGCAGGTAAGACTACCTTATTTCAATGTATTTTAGGATTACTTAATACATATTCTGGAAGAATAACTATTCTAAATGAAGATATAAAAAAAAATAATAAAATATTTACAAAGATTGGTTATATTCCCCAAAAAAAATCTATTGATCAAAAGTTTCCGTTGACGGTGGAAGAACTTGTTTCTCTATCTCTCACTAGAAAGACTTCTATGAATGTAGTATATGACATTTTAAAACAAGTGGGATTATATAAAATGAAAAATAAATTAATTGGTCAACTGTCTGGCGGTCAACAACAACGTGTTTTAATAGCAAAAGCACTAGTAAACAATCCCATTATCCTCATGCTTGACGAACCTACTAATGAATTGGATCAGAAAAGTCAGAATGATTTCTATTTTCTCTTAAAGGAGCTTAATGAAAAAAATAAGATTACAATAATGTGGACGTCACATGATATGAATGCAGTTAATAAATATGCTAACAAAGTATCATGTATTAATAAAAGGATGTTCTTTCATGGTGATAAAGAAGAGTTTTTCTCTAATGAAGATCATTTAAAGAATTATTCTGAATCATCAATGCAAACTCATATGCATACGCATTTTATATAATAAAAGTTCAAACTACAAATGAATTATATATATGTTTGAGCTGGATTTTTTTTCATATGGTTTTATTCAGCGTGCATTATTATCAGGCTTAATTGTTGCTATAACCTGTCCACTTATTGGAATATTTCTTGTTCTAAAACGACAATCCTTATTTGGTGATGCTATCTCTCATATGGCATTTGGAGGAATTGCAATAGGAACATATTTAAATATATATCCAATTTGGACTGCCATGGGATTCTCAATAGCCGCTGCGTTAGTAATAACAAAAATAAGACACTCTACAAAACTTCCTTCAGATTCTATGGTCGCAGTAATGCTTTCTTTAGGTTTGGGAGTAGGCGTTACTTTAGTTAGTTTATCTGATGGATTTTCTGTAGATTTGTTTAGTTTTCTTTTTGGAAGTATCTTATTAGTGAGTTATGAAGATATATTTCAGATAGTATTTGTAGCAATTATAGTTGTGTCTATAATAATGGTATATTATAAGAAATTTATATATATTGCATTCGATGAAGATCAAGCTAAAATTAGTGGTATTCACGTAGAAAAACTTAACTATTTATTTACTGTCTTAGTAGCCATAACAATAATTGTTTCTATGAAGTTGGTTGGAATATTATTAATTTCATCCTTAATAGTTATTCCAAATATAACGGCTTTATTATTTAATAAAGGATTTAAAAAGACACTCTTATTTTCTATAATCTTGTCTACTTCCTCAGTATTTGCTGGAATTGTTTTATCTTATTATTATAATTTAGCTCCCAGCGGAATGATAGTATTGTTATCTACAAGTTGTTTTATTATTGCCTTTCTAGTAAGAAATTTATATTCTCAAATCAAATATAGTAAATAAAATTGTTATTTATAATATAGTTATGGATAGTTGATAAAAACAAATAAAATTTAAAGTATATTGTATTAGATCATTTCATTAATTATTTGCTCAAATAATTCGTATGGTTGTGCTCCTTGAACTGCAAGAGGTGTTGTTCCGTTATAAAAGATAAATGTTGGAGTACTAGTTAATCCAATATTCTTTGCTAATGAATCATTTTCGTTCACTATCATATTGTATTTATCAGACTCAACACAGTCAGAAAATCTCATAAGATCAGGCACTCTAATGTTATTTGCAAATTGCTTTAGATTATCTTTTGTTACCCATCCAGTATTTTCGCCTTGTGAATTTTTATAAATTTCATCATTATATTCCCAATACTTTCCTTGTTCTGCAGCACAATAGGACGCAGCCGCAGCAAGAGTAGAAGCTTTTTCATTTGGACGATCATTTACAATGAGATCTTTAAATAGAAATTTGACTTTTCCTGTCTCTACAAAATTTTGCATTATGGAATCTTTAGTTTCCTTATGAAATTTAGCACAGAATGGACATTGGTAATCAGCAAATTCTACTATTGTTATTTTTGCTTGTTCGTCTCCTAATGCAGAGGCGTTAGCAGATACTGGAGTAAATAATTTATTAATAATCGTTTCAGTATCTGCAGGATCTTGATTCATATTGTTACTCTTAGGAGCAAAATTTAGGAAACCAGCTATAGTACCAATAAACATAATTGCCATTAAGGAAATACTTGCTATTACAATTTTCTTCCTCATTTGTTAGATATTGTGATTGACAAACTTATTAATCATATGGAAATGAATTTTCAACTTTGAGAACAATTAAATTATTCTAACATATATCAAATATTATGGAGTCTGGAGGTTTAGGTAATGTAACTTATGAGTGTATGAGATGTGGAACTAATGTAACAATCGAAGAATTATCTGCATTACCTGAAATAAAATGTATTTGTGGCTTTAGAGTTTTTAGGAAAGCAAGACAACCAGTTGTGAAACAGATTAAGGCAATCTAATATAATTTAGGATATTTTCATATTACGCCATATAAAAAACAACTATTTATTTATATCTTAATTTGTATATATAAAAAGTAATGAAAATTGTTTGTCCTGACTGTAAAAAAAATGCTGATCTTGCAGATGATTTCTCATTTGTAAAATGCAGTTATTGTCCATTAGATATGACTTATGGTGAATATGTTAAATATATTGCATACAAAGATGCCAGATATAGTGATATATTGAGTGATTATAAAAAAAATAGATAAGAATTAATCTTAAATTTTTTATTCTTAAAGATAAATAGGTTATAATTATTACTTTTTTCTTAAATTTCATTTTGTCTAGATATGATGAATGTTTCATATGTTTATATCATCATTACTAATTAAAAATCAATACCTCAAAAATATTATCATTTTTATTATTCTTCTTTATTTTATTATTATAGTAATGAGCACAAGTGAAAAAAAGATAAATGAGTTAAGGCCTGGAATGAGGGGTGTAAATGTGAAAGTGAAAATAGAAAGTATCTCTGAACCGAGGACTGTAAATTTAAGAACCGGAGGTCAAGCCAAGGTTGCCGATGCACAAGTTTCAGATGAAACAGGAGTAATCAAATTATCTCTATGGGATGATCAAATTAATATGATTGAGGAAGGCGATATGGTATTAGTTGAAAATGGATATACACACGCATATCGTGGGGAAAATAACCTTAATATTGGGAAATATGGAAAATTACAGAAAATATAATATATCATCAAAGTACCACTTTGATTTTATTATTTAATCTGTTAAGTTATAAATGGGCTTTTAAATACTTTTGCTGTGAACTCAAATTTTATAAATAAAATCCCAAGCGGTTCTCCTAGTCAAATCAATGTCGTTATAGAAATACCAAAGGGAAGCAATATCAAATACGAGATTGACAAAGATAGCGGTATTTTATTCGTAGATCGTAAGTTATTTACTGCAATGTTTTATCCCTGCAATTATGGTTTTATTCCTTCTACTTTAGAAGGTGATGGAGATCCTGTTGATGTTCTGGTTATTGGTGAATTTGCAGTAGTTCCTCTCTCTATACTTAGAGCAATTCCTGTTGGAATACTATTAACTGAAGATGAGGAAGGACAAGATTCTAAAATTATTGCAATACCAATTAGTAAAATAGACTCAAGTTTTTCTTCTATAAACGATGTTGACGATATACCAGAGGCGTTAAAAAAACAAATCGAACATTTTTTTGCCCATTATAAGGAATTAGAAGGAGGGAAATACGTAAGAATTACAGGTTGGGATAATAGAGAAATGGCAGAAAAAAGAATAACTGAAGCTATTGATAGATATTCCAAAAATCAATAGTTAGATTAATCTGATTATAATGCTTTGAATTGTTCACTCCATCGCATATAAGCCCTAATCATATCTATAGTTACAGTAGGTTTTCTCATTTTAATAATTTCTTTAAAGTCATTCATGGATATTGGACGAGGATTGGATTCTGATTCCATTGCCTTTCCACTTTCAAATAATTCATTAACAACTCTTAATTGTGCTGCTTGACAAATATCTTTAATATCACTAGCACTATATCCCTGAACAAGTTTGGATAATTCATCTATCTTTAGTGTTTTATCTTTTTTTAATGGTGAAGTATATTGTTTAAATAAATTATTTCTTGAATCGTTATCAGGCAAAGTAACATAGACTCTCTTCTGAAATCTTCTAAGAAAACCAGCTTCTAAACTCCATGGTTTATTTGTCGCACCAATTACATACAACTTTGAATTTTTTGCTTTGTTAGTTATTCCATCCATTTCTGTTAAAAATTGATTTTTAACACGTATTTCTCCTCCTACTTCACCATTTCTAGTTCCTAATAAGGAGTCTATTTCATCAATAAAAAGCAATATGGGAATATTTTCACTTTCATATAGTTTATTAGCCATTTTAAAAAGTTTTGAAACATTTTTCTCAGCTTCACCAAGCCATTTACTCATCATTGCAGCAGCATCAACATTAATAAAATATCCATCTATCTCAGCAGCTGCAGCGGCTGCAAGTAGTGTTTTTCCACATCCTGGTGGTCCATATAATAACAGTCCTCTTGGCCATCCTAAAGGAAATAAATCGGATCTCTTTGTAGGATAAACTATTGATTCTCTTATTGCTCTCTTAGCATCATCAAGACCAATTACTTCTTTCCAAGAAACCTTAGGTTTTTCTTTCATAACTAAATTATCAAATTCTTCACCAAGTGATTCTTTTGGTTTTCTAATCTCATTTCCTGTTTTGTTATCTGAACTGTCAAGATCATTTCCAACTAAATTTTCATCACTTTTTCCTTCGTCTTCTTCCAATACATTTGACATTTGTAATGATTTAATTCTGTTTAAATATGCATTAGATCTTTCCAAATATATTTTATTTAATTTATATTCAGGATAAATTTGAATTAATTTATTTAAAGCTTCAATAGCTCGTTGATAAAACTGAATAGCCTTTAAACGTGAACCTTGAGAGTCAAGCCTTATAGCTTCGGCGGCATATTTACTTGCGCTATTTTCTAATTCTTGTGGGGCTAAAATCATAATTCTAGTCGATATTATATACATCTAAATTGATTTTTAGTATTATTATGTAAATCTTAGTTGTTCTAAAAACTAAAAATAATATACTAATATTTCAAGGATCAAACATTTACTACTTCAGAATATCCTTTTATATTGAATTATTTTTATCAAAAATAACATTGATTAGTTGTGAATTTTTTAATCCAACTAGAAATAGGAAGAAATTTGATTTTGCTTAAATGGTTTTTGTACATCGTGGGTTTGAAGAGATGTTCTAACCAAGGCAAGTATATCTTTATCTTTTGTATTATCTACATATACCACATATATCAAAGATTGAGTTTTTTCATTTGTTTTTCTTATTACACGTCCTATTCTCTGTATAAGTTGATTGATATTCTTTGTATTTGATACTATTATTGCTATACCTACTGATGGTATGTCAAATCCTATCTCTAAGGTATGTACAGATAATAAGATAAAAAAATTCTGTCCCCAAACATTTAAAATTTCTTGTCTTTCCTTTGTCTTTACTTTATTATGAATAACTTGAGATGGGATATTATTTTTCTTTAATGTTTCACTTATTTTATCTATGGATTCTATTGTTTCACTAAATATCATAATTTTTTCTGTTGGGTGATTTTTAACTATATTTACCGCTTCATTTAATTTAGACTTAGTTTCCGTAAGCAGTTTTTTTCTTTTATACACACTTTCAAACCATAGCTTTGCTAGTCTAGCCCTAGGTCCTCCTGTTTTTAATAATCTTGAAATTACCAAAGGATTTGACGATTTTATTTTTAATGAAATTTCTTTAATTGCTGTAGTCGTTTCTTCATAAATTCTTCTTTCTTCTAAATTCATTTGTACAGGTTTAAATATAATCTTAGGCTCACTTAATCTTCCATCATTAACTGCGTCTTTTATCATATATTTTTTTATTGGAGGAATTAAATTCATTATCTTTGAATATCTAAGATCATCTTCATCAATTGTTGCTGTTAAACCTAGTATTAATTTATCAGGATTAGTCTGAAGAACATCAAAGATTCTGCTAAATTTTTTGGCAGTTTCACTAACCATATGCATCTCATCTAGTATAATCATATCTGATTGTTTTATCAGGTCAAAATTTTTTATTATGCTTTGATAAGTACTAAAGGTAATCTCTTTGATATCTTTTTTTTCTCCATAGTATACTCCAATATTTTCTTTTTTAATGCCATATTTTGCTAATCTGTTGATATTTTGTTCTATCAATATAATTCGAGGAACCAAAAAAAGAATTTTAAAAACTATCTGTGGATTCTGTTCTACAATTAGGGAAGCCATTTTCCTAGCACATTCAAAAGCTATTTCAGTTTTTCCTGTACCAGTACTATAAATAATAGAACCTTTGCCTTTCTTATTTATCCATTCATCTACTGCCTCTCGCTGGTCCTTTTTTAAATCAAAGGGAAATTTTAGATGCATTATTTCAGACAAGAATAATAAATAAATGAAGAAGGAAGTTATTAATAATTTACGTAAGGTTATTTTGCTTTTTAAAATATTTATAAGCTTCCTATTGGTATTTTGCTTTCTAAAATTTAAATAGATATTTAGATATTCTTAAGCAATCGTTGTAAATGAAAGTTTTTGTTTTAGAACTCAAACAAGATGATCCAACCAAATGTACTGCAGCGAAGTTGGTAAAATTTAATTTAATTCAATCTACTAGGTTTGTTCCAAAAAATACTATAGTTTTAAACCCATTATCTAAAATTACATTATCTAAAACTGATATTGATCTAGCTAAATCAATTTGTGCTATAGATTGTTCTTGGAATTATTTTAATGAAACAATAATTAAACTCAAAATTCTAAGAAAAAGAATTAACCGTCGACTTCCATTACTTCTTGCAGGAAATCCTATTAATTATGCAAAATTAGGAAAATTAACTACAGCTGAAGCTATAGCTGGATCATTATATATATTAGGTTTTAAATCAACTGCAGAAGAATTAATGAATAAATTCAAATGGGGTCATACTTTTATAGACTTAAATTTGGAGCTATTAGAATTATACAAAGACCAAGAAAATCCTAATGAAATTCTTAGCATTGAAAAAGAATATTTTCCAAACTTATATTAACTTCTTTGTTATTATTATATTATTGTGAGCTAGTGTACGAGTAACTCGTAGAGAGGAAACTCCTCCCTCATAGCAGGCACTCAAATTAGAGATAATTAGCTGGAGACAGTTGGCAACGTAACAGAAAAGTAATCTAGAATGGGATTGTTATAATTCTATGATGGTTAATAGCCTGAGATTGCTTTCTTTCTAGAATGAAACTGACGACCTGAGTGGAGCAAGGCCAAAAAGAACAGTATGTTCCTGCACTAGTTCAGGTTGGCCGCTTAGCGAAATCTCGTATAAAACAGAAGGAGGGTTACTGCTAGCACACAAATCCTTCAAAAGAGTGTTCTACTAATAATTATTTATCCGTGATTGATAAAACCTAACATTCAAACAGAAATAAAATAGATTCAATTACAAAATCTTGCAAACATTTCTTTGAAATTTATAAAAAGATTTATACAGATAAACAAAAATACCAATATTATATGTAACTATATTATTGTTGAACTATCACTAAAGATCTTGTCTATCTAGGAATAATTATTTCAAATCAATCATTGAATTTCATAATAATGTCACTTATTCTAATAACATATTACTATTTTCTAACAAATTTATATTATTAAATAGTACGATATTGGAAATGGATAAAAACAAGTCTGACATATCTGATGATTATAAAAAAGATGGTCAAAATGATGAAATTAATTCAGTAGTTTTAGGTCTATTCGCATTGATTGGATTTATAATTATTATATATTCAATATTTATGGGAGTCGTAGGTGAACCATTAGCATCAGTAGCAGATACTGTATTTGTTGCTGCAATCATTGGGTCTTTTTCTTTGGTAGAAACAATTGTTGGTCGTGTATTATTAAAGAAATGATGCCTCTATTTTATTTTAACTTATGAAAGATCAATCTTTCTTATTTTCATGATTTTGGTTAATGATTCAAAAACAAATTATACCTTTTTATATATTCCATCTAATCAATTATTAGCATATTTCTAAAACTAGAACACTCATTTTCTTGATAAGTTTAAACATTGTAAAATACTATGGTTTCCTTTATTGATTTAGTCTCTTTGTTATTCAAATCATCATTGATTAACAATTTTACAATTTAAACTCTAAAGCATTAATCATTTCTTCAACTTGCCAGAGATTTTTGTAAAAATAATTTGTAGATGATGTATATGATATATAGATAATATTGTTATCATTTTTAGCTAAGATATACAATCCATAGAAGATTTTGCGATCTTTTTCAAAACTATATACTATTGAACCTGTATTCATATCTGAAATTAAATATCTATCATAATTGAATTCTTCTATTTGTCTAACATTTTGTAACCCTATTTTAGATACATAATCCTTAAATGAAGAAGGTAAAATAATTTCTAATGATTTATTATTTAAAGGAAAAAGTTTAGTTTCTTCATCAGATTGTATAATTTTTGTGGGTATTTCTTCATGACGGATTTCAATATAGCCTTGTTGTCGATCGGGTTTTTGTATTATTAAATCTAGGTTTCCTTCTTCAAATCTATGTCCTGGAGCAATGGCTTCCCAGTCTGAAGGATAATCTATTGAGAATTTACCAAAAGGATCTACAAAGGTTATAGTTTCATTAAAATTTTTATGAGCAGCTATTTCATTGATTGTTACTATTGATAATAAAATTAAAAATACATATATTATTTTATATCTTAACAATTTCACTGAGATTATTGATAGAACTAAAGACTTTATAATTTTTTAATATTGCCAATAATTTTTTATTAAGTTGATTCTAAAGGTGTTGTAAATGGATGTTGAAAAGTGGGTGTTAGAGGGTACAATTCCACCCATGAATACAAAAATAGAGATGTAGCAAAACTTAGTAAAAGTAGATAGGATAAGAGTGTTGATTTTAGATACCAGGAAAATACCAATATTTAAAATGATAATTGAATAGATAATACTATTCGCATTTCAAACCTTGTTTTAGATTTTCTAAATTCATATGCATCTTGTCGATATATCCTCCATTTTGGTTTTGCTGTTCTTCTTGATTATTTGACCCTTCAATAGGAGATAACAAAAGAACTTTTCCATTTGGTATTTCAGATGCAAGAATTTGTGATAATCGTTGATCTTTTAATTCTTCAGAATAAATCGTATCTATACCTAGACTTTTAGCTAAGGAAATAATTTTAGTAATTTGCTGTGGAAGAATTTCACCTTCAGATGGTAAACTTTGTATGGAATGTTGAGTCAAACCATATCTATTAGCAAAATAGCTAAAGGATTCATGAAAAGTGATAAAATTACTTAATTCACAATTATCTAGAGTTGTTTTTATCAAACGGTCTAGATTATCTAGTTGTTGGATAAAATGTTCAGTATTTTGTAAATAGGAATTTGTATTATGTGGATCAAATTTAACAAATGCATTACTAATGGTTTTAGAAATATTTTTTACTAAAACAGGATCCAACCAAATATGTGGATCATACCTAAATTCATGTCCATTATGATTGTCATGTCTCACTTTTTCTAATTCTTCTTGATTTATTTTTATAAGCTGTAAACCTTTGCTAACATCAACAAGAAATGAATCATAAAATTGGTCATCATCCCCCAACCAAGCATCAAAACCTATTCCATTATATATAATCATGTCAGCTTCTTTAATCTCTGATACTTTTTGTGGAGTTATTTCCCAATCATGAGGCTGAGAACCAAATGGTATGACGGAGGTGACTATAATATTATCTCCCCCTATTTCTTTAGCAATTTTATAAATTGGATAAAATGAAGTAACTACTTTTATTTTTTCTGTATATGGGGTTTGTACTATATCGTTTTCATTGTGTTGAGCATATCCATACGATAAATATGACATTATAAAAAATGATGCTATCAAAATTAAGAATTTATTCATAAAGTTAAATAATAATTATTAATTATATAACATTTACTTAATAATAATTATAAATTATTAAGAAGATTTTATTAATTGTAATAAATGAAAGTTTGATAAATTAATGATTTAATGCATTATATTGTTCTTTCGGGTACTTGATATAATTTAATATCAATTCATACATTTTTTGAAAGTATCCGTTCTATTTATTCATCTAGTGGTTAAATCAGTTGTTAGATGTCAGATGATGGAAATATTATAATGTATTAGCATAGAAATATCTCCGTTTATCGTAGTTATCTCTATTCTTTTTATTAAAAATATGATATGATACTAATAAAACAGAACCAACAATGCCAAGAATTACTGGTATCATATAAAGGGAAATGTTTGAATTGTCTGTTACTGTCGTAATTGTTTTATAAAAATAATTCATTAAAGAGTCGAAATAAATGTTACTATGGAACTAATTATTCCACTTACTCCAGCCCATTTGAGTTTTGATATTTTGCTTTCTTTAGTCATCCATTAGTTACTGTCCAATACAATTCAAATATGAATGAAATATATATTAAAACTAATTTCTCAACAAGATTCAAATAGTATGGTTTTAAAAAGTGGATGTTCGAGGCTGCAATAACATTACAATGAACTAAGAATTTCAAGTATTGCCTATATTTATAGCGATTATTGTAAAATCAGAGACGCTAAAGAATAGTGATTTGTAGGTGTCAAACTAAAATTTTATAAATATTATTTGCTAAATGCAATATTGAAAATAATTTGATAGAAGATATTTCTACTACCAAAGATGTAGTAAAAGAATTACAAGTTAATACATGTGATATTTGTAATAATGAAATCAACACAATAAAATATCTGAATGTCAGTAGTAGCAGCAGTAACAAAAATAAAAAATCAGCAGCAAGTAATAATAACGAAGAGGACGATTATAATAAATATTATAATATTTGTTTAAATTGTGTTGAGAAAATTGCAAAATTAATGAAATATAATTATGGTTTTGATGGAATACTAATTCAATTTTTTGAATCATTGACAGAAAAGAAATTAAAAAAAGGTTTTAATAAAAAATAGTCCAATATTATTTTACTATTCTATAATTTTTATCATTAAAAATACTATATAAGTAGTAGAAATTTTAACAAAATTAATAATATGCAATATGTAGATGATGTTAAAGTTTAAATAAATTGTAAAGTACTTTTGGTACTTGATATAGCTACTTATAATAACTCAATGCAAATTTGATATAAACTTACAGAAACATATATAATCCTCTCCTGAAAAAATCTTTATTTATAGTAATTTGCTATGAATATACAAAAGTATTAGCAATTCCCAAACATCTTCAAGAATCAAATAGAAAGTTTTGATGGACATATTATTGAATTAGAGTAGCACAAGAAGAAGCAATTGAGTCTTGAGGAAAGAAATCAAGTCTATTATCTTCGAAATAGTTTTTGTCTACTTGCCCTGAAATCTGCAATTACAATATAAATTATCCAAGCTAATATAGTTGTGATAATTGAAATTAGAATGGGTTACTATGGTTGATTTAAAATTTAAAAGAGGTGAAAGAAATTTAGTTGTAAGAAAGAAATTTCTGCAAAACCAATTATCGTAATAAGTTTCTTTAAATCTTTTTAATTTTTTGTTTAATTTTAATTCCATATGAATTGATATACTGGGATCTATTGTCAAAAAAATAGAGTAGAATGAATAAAATATTATAAATTGAAATATCTGTTAAGATGGAAATAAATGAAATTAGTAAATAATTTGTAGGATAAAACAAGGATGCATAATTTAAAATCCTATATCTGATATTGCTGTTATTATCGCAACAGTAATTATATTTTTTGTTAAATAAAATAATATCCTCTATACTTAGAGTAAAATTTATTGATGGAATTGTCTTCCATCAAAATTATTTAAGAAATACCATTAATACGTATATATTATCTTCATTATAATATTTAGTATATCATTGTGAAAGCTGTTGTCATTCATCATACCCTAAATTCTCCAGGAGGTGAATCATCATTTGCCATAGAAACAATACACTCTCTATCCAAGCTTGGATATGACATTGAACTACTTACAGTGCAAAAACCTGATCTAGAACATATATCTAAAACATATGGTAAAGAATTACCAATCAAAAATGTAAGATTTATTTCTCCTTTCAAAATTAATTCTTTTGGAATATACCAAAGACTGTTAACGGTAATATCGTCATCTCTAAATCTTAAATCTTCTGACATTGTCATTAATACAAATGGCAACAATTTACCACTTAATATCCCAAAAAATATTTTATGTATTCTGTATATTCATTTTCCAGCCCTTCTTCAAACCTCTTCTGAGTACGATAATAATAAATATAATAAATCATTCTTTTGGAAGGCTTACTTTAAACCATACCAAATTATGACCCATCTGCTTACTAAAAAAGCATTAAAAAGATCTGATATAGTTCTTACGAATTCCATATTTACTAAAAATGCAATACAAAAAGTATATCCATCAGTTGATCCTCAAGTTATTTATCCACCTATTGATATTGAGCGCTTTTCCAATTGCCTTAGTTCAAATTCAAGAGAAAGTCAAGTTTTAGTAATCGCTCGTTTCTCACCAGAGAAGCAGATAGAAAAGGCAGTCTTGATAGCTAAACTTCTCAAGAACATCAATTTCAAAATTATAGGATCTCTTCTAACAGTCAATCAATCTTACTTTAACAACATTCAACAAATGATCCAAGATCATGGATTAAAAGATAAGATACAATTGATTCCAAATGCAACCAAAGATGAGATGATAAATGCAATGTCTAGTAGTATGGTTTATTTGCATACAATGGCTGGTGAGCATTTTGGCATTTCAATTGTTGAAGCAATGGCTGCAGGATTGATACCTGTTGTTCCTTCTTATGGTGGATGTAGTGAGATAGTACCTATTGAATATCAATATACTACCATTGAAGAGGCTGCTGATTGTATTTCTAAAAATATTGACCACTATGATAGTACCAAAAAAAAATTTGTCTATGAAATTGTGAAACAATTTTCACCTGAAAATTTTAGACGAAATTTGAAATACATTATAGAACAAGGATACACTAGAAGCAACAATAGTGATAGTAAATCACAAAAAACAAAAAACATGATGGATAAATTATCCGTTTAGTATATTTAGACTAGATTATAAATTATAAAGTAAATTGCGTATTTTAGTCGTCTCTGGCGAGTATCCTCCTATGAAAGGAGGAGTAGGAAGATATACATATAATTTGGTAAATGCGCTCAAGAAAAGAAATAACATAGAAATTTTTATTGCTATGAGTAATAGAAATAATAAAACTACTAATACTACTGCTACTTCTTTATCTGATTCTCATTCTTATTTTAGTAATAATGGAATTTATTATGATATAGTAAATAAAGGAGACAAACAGAATTCTGATCGCTTATTAAATTTAATTGACAAATTGAAACCTGATATAGTTAATATTCAGTATGAAAGAGGGCTGTATGAGATTGATACTACTATTAGACATATGGCTAGAAGGCTATTATATGGATCAACCCTTGATAAATTCTACAAGTTATGTCCGGTTCCAACAGTATCAACTTTACATACCGTATTACCATATAATGAATATAAAGAGTACATAAAAGAATTAGCCTTAAAAAAAGTAGGGAGATTTGCAGCACTTCCTACTCCACTACGTGCTGCAATAAGAAGAGTGGTATTAGAGAAAAGGTATAAACTTCTTCTAGAGATTGTCAATTTGTCAAAAGAAATTATAAGTCTTGCAAAATCAAATCAATCTTTAGTTAAACGAGGCACTGTAATTTATCATGGTGCAGAATCAGCCCCATCTTTATCTGCGAAAAATAAGCAGGAATATAGAAGAGAATTTGGGTTACCAACTAATAATCGACTCTTATTAGCTTTTGGCTATGTAGGTTCATACAAAGGATTTGATATTTTAAGCAATCTCAATCTTCCTGATGAGTGGTCATTAGTTATTAAGCAGAATAAACATGAACGTGGTAAAGAGCAACCTGTACATATCAAAAATGCAATTAATTTGCATTTAGGCTATTTAGATGATCTAACACTTTCAAAACTATTTTTCGCATGCGATGCAATAATCTTTCCCTATCGCGTCGTTTCTATTTCTGGTGTTTTATTTGATGCACTTGCTCATGGTCTTCCATTTATAGCATCTGACTTGAGCTTTTTCCAGGAGTTTGCACAAATGGAACTGGGTATCACATGTAGGAGAAATGCAAAATCTTTTTCAGAATCTTTAATTGATTTAGCTACTGATTATGAAAAATATCACAACAACGTTTTGCAGTTTAATCCCAAACTAAAATGGGACAATATTGCTAATAATTATATTGATTTTTTCTCAAAATTATTGAATTCTTGATATTCTTATCTATCTGCAATATACTAACTTAGTTAAAGCCATCAAATAATAATTTTGTTTATGTAAAAAACATATAGAAGCATATAAAGACTAAGTGTTATGTATAAACCAAAAGTAGGGATAGGAACATGGTTCGGTAAAAGATTTTGGGAGTATAGGCAATTTTATTCAGCTTATATTGCTCTTTTTATAGCAATATCTAATTGGATTACTATCCAATATAGACTTGTATTTGAAAATATTCCAATTCTTAGTTCTTTATTTTCAAATATTGGGACATTTTTAATCGTTGCAGTAGTTTTTTTTTCTGTTATAAGTGTACTTGGTGGCCATTATATTCATAGAAAAAGACAATTTAGAATAGAACAAGAATTAGCTACTGAAGAAAATCCATATCTGTATAGAGCTGCTCCCGGAAAAGAGAGGGATTTGATGGTTCCTATATATATATTGCAATTGGATGCTCTTGAAGATCTATTAAGACAAAATAATGCACTGACAGAAGACAAAAAAAGGCAATTTCAAAAGTTCAAAATAGATCTTTTAAAATTAGCTGAGGGAAGACCCATTGGCAAGATACCTAAATAAAGAGTACCTATAGGGAAAGTAGAACTTTATTATGCGTGTATTAATGGTCTCGCCAGAATATCCACCTATATCTGGAGGAGTAGGAAGATATACTTCTAATCTTGTTAATTCACTAAGAAAATTAGATTGTGAAGTTTTGGTTTTATCTGATGAGAAAGGAAATGGAGATTACAAGGGCATATCTCCAACAAATGCTGATAACTCCAATATAATATTAAAAGTGGTTGACGATGTTAAACCTGATATTGTTCATATACAATTTGAACCTGGTTTGTATGGATTAATATCCAGTCGATTAAATCCAAGTAATAGCAAAACGTATCTAGATTCATTTTATTATAAATGTAAAATACCAATAATTACTACCTTCCATTCTGGATATACTTTTAAAGAGTGGATGTACCAAGCCCTATATATAAAGAAAAGTGGCAGAGCAGGAGTATTAGGAATACCTGCTCGAACAATTGTTATGATGTGGTATCGTCTTCTCAGTTACAGATCTTTTATGGAATTAAATAGAGAAAAGCTCAAACGTAGCCAAGCTGGAATATGCTTTTCTTATTATATGTCAAGATTACTAGGTGGAGGTGATATTATTTATCATGGAGCAGAGCCAGCAATAATGAATGTTCCAGATAAAAAGGAAGCTCGGAAAGAATTTTCTCTTCCTATTGAGAAAAAAATAGCAGTGGTAATTGGTTTTCAGACTGTTACTAAAGGGTGGGATTTATTAAATAAAGTGAAGATGCCAGAGGATTGGATAATGGTTATAAATTCTACCAAAGGCGATTATAATAAAGAAAATATTGATAAAAATTTTAATAGGTATAAAGATAAAGACACAGATGATATTGTAGATTTAAAAAGAGGTTATCTAGATGATAGAGAATTATCGTTGTTATTATGTGCTTCTGATGCAGTATTGTTGCCCTATAAAATTACATCTGGTTCTGGAGTGATGTTCGATGCATTAGCACATGGATTACCATTTATATCATCTGATCTTGAATTTTTCAAAGAATTTGCTAATATGGGATTAGGAATAACATCTAAAAGAGATCCTAAATCTTTCACTAATGCTATAGCTAAAATAGGAGCTGATTATGAAAAATACAATACGGCTGTGACGAGTTTTAAACAAAAATTAAAATGGAACTATATAGCAAATCAACATATTCAACTCTATAATAGTAAAAGACAAAAATAACTAGATGAAACAATATCAATATTATAACTATTTTATCAATATATTAACAAATTGTCTTCTTGTTATTAAAATCAAATAGAATTCTGTATGTCAGTAGTTTGACATATATCATTACGTTTAATATTGTAATAGTTAATGATGGAATTAAACGATATTGATATATTTAACAATAAAGTAAAACCCTTTTTCTATTGCCTTATATGTACGGGTTAAGTTCTAAGAATGAAAAAATATTATGATGGGATGAATCAGCATAATTTTTATTTATATTTGTGAATCCATATACCAGTAATGGTAGCATTTGCAAAAATAAAAAAATTAACTAATTGGTTATTTGAAGGACCAGTAGCTAATACTATACCGTCATTATATGCCTTAGATAAAGTAATGAATTTATTCATAAAAATCATTTATATTATATTAAGGATTCTTTTTATAATAACTTTGGGAAAGAAAAGAAGAGACAATTCACAATTTTATAGAAAATTTGGTTCTAGAGTTAATGTCAACTTTTCCTTTTATCTGTTTATGTTTTTCTATAAAGTTATTAGGTTATTAAGATTAGGTAATCCAACTCTTATTACAATTTATGTGCCTAAATACAATTACAAAGTCTATTGTCCTGTAACCGAAGATGATTATGCTCATATGACCACAAGAGAAGATGACATAATAGAAAAATTTCAACCTAAAGATGGTGGAATAGTTGTAGATGTTGGAGCACATTATGGACGCTATGCTCTCATAGCAGCAAAACGTGTTGGACCCAGAGGAAAAGTAATTGCTATTGAAGCAGACCCAAATAATTTTGATATGCTAAATAAAAATATCAAATTGAATGAATTATCAGAGCATGTAATTACTCTTAATTATGCTGCAAGCTCAAATAAATCAAAAGTTAAGCTATCTATCCCAGAAAAGAAATCAGGCCATACAATATACAGTTCGATAATAACTAGTAGAGCTCCTACTGAAAAGTTTATTGAAGTAAATGCTAATACTATAGATAACCTATTACATGAAAATGGAATATCTCTAGAACAAGTTAACTGGATAAAAATCGATGTTGAGGGAGCAGAACTTGAAGTTCTAAAAGGAACTATCAACATATTATCTAAAAGTAAGGATATTTCTTTTTTAATAGAAATTCATGATGTAGGGAATGGGAAAACTCTTTATGAACCAATAATGGATTTATTAAAT